>CAYMQR010000131.1:0-10567 GCA_964392195.1 uncultured bacterium
TGCCGAGGACGAAGCCGAGCTCGATCGCGATCGCCGCGTCGTCGAGGATCGCGAGCGCGGCGAGGCGCGCGCGGTCCGCGGCCTCGAGCGCGCGGATGCGGTCGGTGAGCGCCGTCACGCCGCGCCCCCGCTCGGGCAGGTCGTGTCCGGCGGCGCGCGCGTTGGCGAGCTCGAGCAGCAGCAGGGGATTGCCGCCGCTGCGGCGCGCCAGCGAGGCGCGCGAGGTGGCGCTGTCCGCGCCCGGGGTCACCCACGCGGCGAGGGACTCGCAGGCGGGCTCGTCGAGCGGGCCGAGGTCGATCCACACGGTGGTGCGCGACGACAGCTCCTCGGTGAGGGACGAGCGCCACGCGCGGGCCTCGTCCTCGCTCGCGGGCGATCCCGCGATGCGGATCGGCGTGGCTTCCGCGGCGCTCGCCGCGAGGCGCGCGCGGATCGCGCGGCCGAGCGGCGACACCGGATGCGGGAGCGGATCGGCGACGTGGAGCGCGCCGGTCGTGGCGAGCGCGCTCGGGCCGGCCGCCGCGCGCAGGTGGACGACAGCGATCCCGGCGAGGCGCGCACGGGTCTCGAGCTCCTCGAGGAAGCGGCTCTTGCCGATCCCGACCGGTCCGTCCGCGACCACCAGCCGGGTGGCCGTGAGGGTGAGGGTGGCGGCGGGCGCGCTCGCGAGGCCGAGGTGCTGGCACGCCTCGGCCAGGTCCTCGTCGCGGCCGAAGAGCGGCGCCTGCGCGACCACGCCGGTGGCGGTGGCCGCGGGCTCGTCGCCGCCGAGGATGCGCGCCGCGTCGCGGGCGCTGCGCAGCCGCAGCGTGGGGTCGAGCTGGCACAGGCCGGTGCAGAGGTCGGTGAGGGCGGCGCTCGCCGATCCGTCGGGCGGCAGCACGCTGCGCAGCAGCGCGCCCGCGGAGTAGAGGTCGGTCGCGGGGCTGGCGGCGCCGCCCGCGACGATCTCGGGGGCGATGAAGCCCGGCGTGCCGGTGGGCGGGCGGCTCTCGAGCCAGCGCGCGAGCGCTGCCGAGAAGTCGATGAGGCGCAGGTGGGGCGACCCGTCACGATCCTCGACGAGCACGTTCGCCGGCTGGAGGTCGCCGTGGACGATGCCGCGCTCGTGGAGGAAGGCGAGCGTGTCGAGGAGCTGGGCCGCGAGGCGCGCCAGCGCCGCGGGCGTGCCGGTGACGGTCGAGAGCGGCGCGCCGCTCGACCACTCCTCGACCAGGTACCAGCCGCCGCGGATCGGGTCGTGGCCGAAGTCGAAGACGCGGGTGAGGTGGGGGTGGTCGAGGGTCGACAGGATCTGGAACTCGCCGGCGAGCGCGGCGAGGATCGGATCGGTGGCGGTCGTCGTGTCCGGGCGCCGTGCGCTCAGCGGGATCCACTTGAGGGCGCGTTCGACGTCGCCGGCGTGGGTGTCGGCGACGAGGAGCGCCTCGCCGATCGCGCCCCGTCCGAGGACGCGGAGCGGGCGATAGCGGCCGCCGATCGGCGAGGTGACGGTGGGCGCTTCCATGGGGTCGGGAAGCATGCCCACGTCCGGTCCAGTGGGGAATGGAACAGATGTCGAACTCGCAACGTGTTGCCGATTGATCAATGAATCCGGGACGGCCCGCGCAGCGGGGGGAGCGAGGTCGATGTCAGTTGCGGTTTCATAACATGATGGAATCATGATGATTATCTGTCCATGAGCGGGAAAGGGAGCGGCCTCGCCTGCATGCCGGTCCGTCAACAAGGCAGTTTCCGGGCCGACCCGGGGCGAGCCCGGACATGGTGCTGGGAAGTGGTGCCACCCACCTCCGCACGGGGTGGGCGGCGGGGGCGCGAGGGCGGCTTGCCCTGGCGAGACCGCAGGCAGGGCGAGTCGCGGATACCCTCGTGGCGAGGGGCGGACCGAGGCGGAAGACCGATGGCGTGGGAGCTGATCCGGGTGGAGGCCTACGCGGGGTCCCGTGGCGGGGAGGAGCCGCGCGCCATCCTCGACGGCGGCGAGCGCAAGCGGGTCGTCGAGGTGCTCGACCGCTGGCTCGGCTCGAGCGCCCACCCGACCGACTCGCCACAGGACTACTTCCGCGTCCGCACCGACGACGGACAGGTCGCGCTGATCCGGTACAACCGCCTGTTCGGCGCCTGGGCCATCCAGCGGTAGCCCGGCCGCCGCGTCCGCGGGGTGGGATCCGCGCGCCGCGCGACCCGCCTGGAGGGCAGGCGCCGACGGCGCCGTGCTCCGTCGGCGCCGAGCCGGGACGCGCTCGGGCGATCCTCACGTGGCGCGCCTCGGCCGCGAGGGACCGCGACCCTCCGACGGAGCACCGTGTCGACGAAGACCCCGCGGAGGCACCGGTCGAAGGGATGTCGCGACCCTCGGTCGCGACATCCTGTTAGGCTTGCGCGCTCGCCGGCGCGAGCGCTGCGCGCCGCGAGCGGTGGACGCCATGGTGAATCCGCTCGAGCAAGACCACGTTCAGGTCGAGACCGTCGACGCCGACGAGCTGCGCGAGGCGTGGAGCGTCCTCGCGCGCGAGGACCGCTTCGATGGTTTCCGGCTGCTGCCGCGCGTCGAGGCCGAGGACTTCTTCATGGCGCTCTCGGCCCTCGATCAGGCCGAGCTCCTGCTGCAGTTCCCGGTCGACCAGCGGCGCTCGTGGATCCGCATGTTGCCGCCCGACGACGTCGCCGACCTGATCCAGGAGGTGCCGCTCGAGGAGCGCGACGCGATCCTCGGCGCCCTCGACGTGGTCACCCGCAAGGAGGTCACCGCGCTGCTCCTCTACGCCGAGGACGAGGCGGGCGGCCTCATGAGCCCGCGCTACGCCCGGGTGCGTCCCGAGATGACCGCCGACGAGGCGATCCGCTACCTGCGGCGCCAGGTCCGCGAGCACCCCGAGACGATCTATTACGCGTACGCCCTCGACGCCGAGCAGAAGCCGATCGGCGTGCTGTCGCTGCGCGAGCTCTTCATGGCGCCGCCCGACACCCGCGTCAGGGAGATCATGCAGACCGAGCTGGTGCTGGCGAGCGACGACCTCGACCAGGAGGCGCTGAGCCGGCTGTTCCGCGACTCCGACCTGGTGGCGATCCCGATCGTCGACGAGGACGGCAAGATGAAGGGGATCGTCACCTCCGACGACATCCTCGACGTCGTCCAGGAAGAGGCCACCGAGGACATGCAGAAGTACGGCGGCGTCGAAGCCCTCGACGCGCCTTACCTCAACACCAGCTTCCTGAGCATGATCCGCAAGCGCGCGGGCTGGCTGGTGGTGCTGTTCGTGGGCGAGATGCTCACCGCCAGCGCGATGGGCTACTTCGAGCACGAGATCGCGCGCGCCGTGGTGCTGGCGCTCTTCATCCCGCTCATCATCTCGAGCGGAGGCAACACCGGCTCGCAGGCGTCGACGCTCGTCATCCGCGCCATGGCGCTCGGCGAGGTGCGGCTCGGCGACTGGTGGCGCGTGCTGCGGCGCGAGATCGGCGCCGGGCTCACGCTCGGCGGCATCCTGGGAGCGATCGGCTTCGTGCGCATCCTGGTGTGGCCGTCGCGCGACACGCTCTACGGCGAGCACTACCTGCTGATCGCCATGACGGTCTCGACCAGCCTCGTATTCGTGGTGTTGTGGGGCGCGCTCTCGGGCTCGATGCTGCCGATCGTGCTCAAGCGCGTCGGCTTCGACCCCGCGAGCGCCTCGGCGCCGTTCGTCGCGACGCTCGTCGACGTGAGCGGGATCGTCATCTACTTCACGTTCGCGAGCCTGTTCCTGCGCGGCACGTTGCTCTAGCGGGCGATCGCGCTCGCGGGGCGCCGCGCGGCTCGGGAGGGTCCGGCATGGCGAAGGTGATCACCGAGCGCGACGGGCGGGTTTTCGTCATCACGATCGACCGCCCCGAGGTGCGCAACTGCATCGACGGCGAGACCGCCGCGCTCCTCGAGCGCGCGTGGAAGGAGTTCCGCGACGACGACCAGCTGTGGGTCGCGATCCTGACCGGCGCCGGCGAGGTCTCGTTCTGCGCCGGCGCGGACCTGAAGAGCCTCGACTCGCTCGGCCCCGGCCCGGACGCTTCGGCCCACGCGCGCCGGAGGTTCATCACGGACGGCCCGGGCTTCATCGGCTACACCCGCCAGACGGACATCTTCAAGCCGATCCTCGCCGCCGTGAACGGCTACGCGCTGGCCGGCGGGCTCGAGCTCGCGTGTCTGGCGGATATCCGCGTCGCCGCCGAGAACGCCGAGTTCGGCGTCACGTGCCGGAAGTGGAACGTGCCGCTCGTCGACGGCGGCACGCAGCGGCTGCCGCGCATCGTCGGCATGGGCTTCGCCATGGAGCTGATCCTGACCGGGCGCGTGATCGGCGCCGAGGAGGCGCGCCGCATCGGGCTGGTCAACGAGATCGTGCCGCGCGGCCAGGCCCTCGCCCGCGCCCGCGAGCTCGCCAAGGCACTCTGCGAGCTGCCGCAGGGCGCGATGCGCACCGACAAGCAGGCGGCGGTGATGGGCTGGGGGCGTCCCCTCGCCGAGGGGCTGCGCATCGAGGCGGAGGTGGGCGCCGACGCGATCGGCGGCCGCGCCATCCGCGAGGGTGCCGCCGCGTTCGTCGAGAAGCGCAAGCCCCGCTACACCCACGACGAGTGAGCGCGGCACCGTGGCCGACTCGTTCAAGGACCACTTCTCGGCCAGCTCCGGCGACTACGCGCGCTACCGGCCGGATTACCCCGCCGTGCTCTTCGAGTGGCTCGCGTCGCTCGTGCCGGGTGGCCGGGTGGCGTGGGACTGCGCCACCGGCAACGGCCAGGCGGCGGTGGCGCTCGCGCGGCACTTCGAGCGCGTGATCGCCACCGACGCGAGCGCGCGCCAGGTCGCGTCGGCCACGCCGCACCCGCGCGTCGAATACCGCGTGGCGCCCGCCGAGCGCTCGGGGCTCGACGACGCGTCGGTCGACCTCGTGACCGTGGCGCAGGCCGCGCACTGGTTCGACCTCGACCGGTTCTACGCCGAGGTCCGCCGCGTGCTCAGGCCCGGCGGCGCGGTGGCGCTGTGGTCGTACAGCGTGTGCACCGTGGACGACACTGTAGACGCCGTGATCGCCCACTTCTACGTCGACGTCGTGGGGCCCTACTGGCCGCCGGACCGCGCCGCTGTCGACGACCACTACCGCTCGCTCGAGTTTGCCTTCCCCGAGGTCGCGCCGCCCGCCGGGCTGTGGATGGAGAAGCGCTGGAGCCTCGACGATCTTCTCGGCTACCTCGGCACGTGGTCGTCCACCCAGGGCTACGTCCGTGAGCGTGGCGAGGACCCGTTGCCGGCGCTGCGCGAGCGGCTGCTCGCGGCGTGGGGCGAGCCGGGCGCCGCGCGCGCGGTGCGCTGGCCCCTCCACCTCCGCGCCGGGCGTCCGTGAACCGGGGGCCGGGGAACGCTGGGGTCGTCGACGAAGCGACGACCCTCCAACTCGCGACGATCCGTGCCTACGGCAGCACGACCGAGCCGCCCGGGCCCGATCCCGACGACGTGAACGGGATGTAGGGCGGGTTGATCGCCTCGACGAACGCCTTGCCCGCTTCCACGGCCGGCGGGCGCTGGAAGCTCAGGTGGGTGCTGCTCGTGACGTCGAGCAGGATCCGCGGCACGCCGTTGTCGGCGAGGCCGCCGAGGTTCTGGAGCTGGCCGTTGCGCACCGCGAAGAAGTTGACGACCGTGAGGTCGTCGTTGAAGCCGGTGCCGGTCACGTCGAGGGTGTTGCCGTTGACGGTCACCGACGAGACCGTGACCAGCTCCCCGATCGGGATGGAGACCGCGTTCGAGATGCGGAAGCTCGGCTGGTTCACCACCTGCACCGAGCCCGGCCCGATCTTGGCGCCGAGCGGCACGGTCACGGCGATCGAGGTGGCGTTCGAGGTGTCGGGCGTGAGCGGGCCGAGGTTGCCGACCGAGGTGTAGAGGTTGACGAGCGGATTGGCGAAGCCCGATCCGCCGATCACCAGGTCGGTGCCGGGCGTGAGGATGGCCTCGACGTTCGCGACGTGGATCGAGGGATCCGAGCTGGTGGCGCTCAGGTCGAGGCCGCCGAGCTGCGTGAGGCTCGGCACCTTGGGCAGCAGCGCGTCGTTGCCGAGCAGCACCGCGCCGACCGAGTTGCTGGTGTCGAAGCCCTGGTCGGTGCGCACCAGCACCAGGCTCACGTAGCCCTGGCCGAGCGAGATGCTGTCGGGCGCGGGGACGGACCACGGGAACGTGAGGGTCCCCGACCACGAGGTGTCGGTGGTGGAGTCGGGCGCGAGCCCGCTGGGGTAGGCGTCGAAGCCGCCGGTGGAGGTGCCGACGAACACCTTGAGCACGGTGCCGGGCGTGATGTTGGTGCCGGTCAGCGACACCGAGCCGCCCACCCGAACCGGCGCGGCGGGTGGCTCGATGGTCACCGGCGCGCGGGCGCCGACCGTGATGCACGCCGACTCGGCCTCGCGTGACCGCGACGCGTCGTGCGCCACCACCAGCACGCCCTCGCCGGCGGCCACGCGGCTCGCGAGCGGGATCGTGAAGCCGGCCGCGCCGCTCTCACCGCTCTCCACCGTGGCGCTGCCGCGGACGACCCGGGCGAGGCGATCGCGCGCGCTCGCGCAGGTGGGCACGGAGAGCGCGGTCAGGGTGATGGTCGTGCGCGGCGGCGCGCTCGCCAAGCCCGAGATCGTCGCGCCGTCGGAGGTGAGCTGGGTCGGCGCCATGACCGCGAGCGGTACCGCCGACGCCCGGGCCGAGAGCGACATCGCCACGCCGGCCGCCACGGCGGCGAACCGCACCGGGATGACGAACCGGCACGCCCCGTCGTGCCGCGTGGTCGTTCGCATGGCCGCCCTCCTCGATCGTCGTCAGCGCGCGAGCGGCACTCGCGCGGCCGTCTCGGCACCACCCCAGCGCAGAAGCTCCTCGGCGGTCAACCAGCGGGTACCGCCGCCGGGGTAACGGCCGACGTTGAGGACGTTGGAGGAGATCGGCTCCTGCGTCTCGTCGAACTCCGCGTGCCACACCAGCGCGTGATCGGCGACCCTCCACAGCGCGGCGCGGAACGTGACGCTCGCCGGTGCCTCCGCGCCGAGGTCGCGGCCACGCCGCTCGCGGAACCGCACCACCTCGGCGGTCAGCAGCGCGTCGGCGGCGCGGCGCGCCGCGAGCTCCGCGCAGGTGGCCGCGGCGTCCGCGTCGGCGAGCACCAGCGCCGTGGTGCCGAGCGCGCGCGCCAGGTCGTCGGGTGCGACGACCACCACGCCGCGCTGGCCGAGGCCCACGCGCAGCGCGTTCTCGAGCATCTCGGCCGGCTGCTGCGGCGGCGCCGCGTCGGGCCGTGAGGGGGCGACGTGGGCGTCGGCGGACTGCCGCACCGGCGCGACCGCGATCTTCGTGAACGGAGTCGTGACCGCCTCGAGGGCCGGGAGCCGCGTCTCCTGGACCGGCGGCGAGCACGACACGACGGCGATCGAGATCGACACCAGCACGGAGAGGCGGGCGAGTGCGGTTCGCATGGCGGCTCGCTTGGCGGGAGGACGTGGGTCGGAGGAATCGGCGGGAGCACGCGAAGTCTACTCGAGCGGGGAGCATCGATCGTCCCGGCCGGGCGGGTCGGTGACGTGGACACTGGACAGACACCGCGTGGCGAGAGATCGTCTCTCGTCGCACCACCGCGCTCGCGGGTGGCCTCGGGAGGTGGACCGGATGGATCTCAGGAAGCTCGACCACGCGCCGTCGATCGCCGCCGTCATGACGCCGTTCCCGTACTCCGTCAGCGTCCACGATCCGATCGAGCGCGCCTGGGAGCTCATGGAGCAGCACAAGATCCGCCACGTCCCGGTCCAGGACCAGCACGCGCTGGTGGGGATCGTGGCGGAGCGCGACCTGGTGGCGTTCGGCGCGCACCTGCGCGCGGATGCCGACGGCGAGCCGATCAAGGTCGGCTACGTGTGCATCCCCGACCCCTACGTGGTCGAGACCACCGCCCGCCTCGACGACGTGGTGGCGAACATGGCGGCGCGCCACGTCGGCTCGGCGCTGGTGGTGAAGGAAGGACGGCTGGCGGGGATCTTCACCACCAGCGACGCGTGCCGGTTGCTGGCGGAGATCATCCGCTCACGCTTCCCGGCGCCGGGCGGCGACGACCTGGTCGCCTGAGGCGATCAGGCGCGGCGCTCAGCGCGCCGCGCTGCCTTCGAACGGCAGCCTCGACCGCGCCAGGTCGACGAGCGGGGCGAGCTCGTAGACGTTGCGGTAGCCGTAGTCGTAGAGCGCGACGAAGGTCGAGAGGTTGAGCGACGCCGACGGCAGCTTGGACGGGAACGGCCCCTCGGCGTCGGCGAAGTTGTTGTTGCAGTAGATGAGGATGCGCGTGCCCTTGTCGGGGATCGTGCGGGCGAGGCTCGCGACCGCGATGTCCGGGAAGCTCAGGTTGATCGCGCCCTTCACGTGCAGCTCGGCGTACTTGCGCTCGCTGCGCGCGTCCAGGATCACGGTGCCGGGCTCGCGCGCCAGCCGCAGGAATTCGTCCTCGTCGACCCGGCGCGACTCGCGATGGCGCGCGGCCTCCGCGGAGACGCGCAGGAAGCCGTCCATGTCGATGGCCGGGTTGGCCGGCGCGATGCCGGCCTGGCCGGCCGGGTTCGCCACCTCGCCGGCGGCGCCCGCGACCACGGCCGACCCCAGCAGCAAAGCGAGCATGGCGCCGCGCGCCAGCGTGCGACGGTTCATCGCGCCGATCCTCCGCGTGGTCCGGGCGCGCTCACTCGACGATCTGCACCACGTCCGCGAGCACCGCCCACTTCGCGAAGCCGCCGGGGCCGCCCACGCGGTAGTACGAAGGGTCGGCCTCGATCTGCGGCAGCGTGGTCTGGATCCCCTCGGCGGTGATCTCGTCGACGATCACCTCGTCCGGCGCGAAGTAGAAGCCGAGGTGGTGGCTCGCCTCGGGGACGACCTCCGCCACCAGCCACTCGATCTTGCCGGTCTGCTGGTCGGAGCGGAGCTTCTCGACGGTGTCCGCGGCGTCGACGCCCACCCAGATCACCAGCCCCTGGTTGCGGATCAGCACCTGCGCGCTCGCGCCGCGCGCCGGGTCGCCGGGCTGCGGCGGGTCGTAGCCGCCCGCGATCGAGGTGTCCGAGCCGCAGCCGGCGGCGCCCAGCGCCGCGAGCGTGGTGGCGGCGACGGCGAGCGCCGCGAGGAGGTTCTTCCAGTTGCTCATCGGACCTCGATGCCGACCTCGATGACCGGGTCGTAGTAGATGTAGAAGACGCCCACGATGCGGTAGTCGCCGGGCGCCACCAGCGTGCCCGCGTCGTCGCGCTGATCCCAGAACGCGAGCGTCTGGTAGAGCGCTTCGTCGGCGGGCGCCGCCGCCGGCTCGGGCACGATCGCCTGACCGCAGCCCTCGTCGCGGACCGTCCGCACCAGCGTGTCGCCGCGGTAGACGAAGAGGTCGAGGCACGGGTCGATGAGCGGCGCGGGGTTGGGGCGTACCTCGTCGATCGTGTAGCGCATGGTCACGGTGGCGCCGCGGGTGTAGCTCGCGCAGTCGGTCTCGAGCGTGACGCGGTTGAGGTCGTCGCTCCACGTCGCCGCGTTCACCGCGCCGGCGTCGCAGTACTCGAGGTTCGAGGTCTGCCACACCTCGAGCCTGAGCGGCGTGCTGGTGAGCGGCCCGAGCGTCGCGGTCACGTCCACGAAGCCCGCGCTCTTGCCCACCAGCGCTCCCGCCGACGGGAAGCTCGCCACCTTGGGATCGGACGAGGTCCACGTGACCTCGCCGGTCACGTCACGCACGAGCCCGGTCACGTCGTAGTAGGCGGTGGCGTGGAAGTAGGTGGTCTCGCCCTTCTTGGCGATGAACGACGGCGTCTCCGTGTAGATGTAGAGCCCCAGCGCGGTGGCCGCCTTCACCACCTGGATCACGACCGGCGCGCTGGCGACGCCGGCGAGCGAGGCGCGGATCTCGGTGGTGCCGGGCAGGAGCGCGGTCATCTTGCCCGCGGGGCCGACCAGGCCGACCAGCGCCGCGGACGACGACCACAGGACCTCGCCGGTCACGTCGCGGGTGAGCCCGGTGTCGTAGCGCGCGATCGCGTGGAACTGGATGGTGTCGCCGATCAGCACGGTCTGGGCGTAGGGCAGGCAGTCCTCGCCGACGCACGGCAGCGCGTCGGTGGGAACGGGCGAAGGCTCGGCGCCGGATGGCGGAGGGGTCGGGGTGGTTGAGCCACCCGACGCCGAACCTTCCCCTGAAGGACCGGTGGAATCGGGCTTCGGCGTCTCCGTGACGGGCACGGGGATCGGGAAGTCCGTGTAGACGTCGACCGACACCAGCGTGGGCTCGGTCACGACGCGGATCGGCGTGGGCTCGCTGCTCACGCCCTCGAGGCGCGCGGTGATGGTGGCGTCGCCCGCCGCGACGGCGGTGAAGAGGCCGTCGCCGCCGAGCGTGCCGACGCTGCCCGGGCTCACGTCCCAGGTCACTTGGCCGGTCACGTCCTCGTAGTAGTAGTCGCCGAACTGGGCGGTGGCGGAGTAGTGGCGCGTGGCGCCGACCTCGACCACCGAGCTGCA
>CAYMQR010000132.1:0-10487 GCA_964392195.1 uncultured bacterium
TCGTCGGCCGCCCCAACCCTACCCTGGGGGCGGCGACGAAGCGCCGACCCTCCAGGAGCGGCCGGCCTCCAGGTACCCTCGCGCGCGTGACGACTGCCACCCCCATCCCGCGCGCCGTCTGCACCGTCGCGTCCGCGAACTACCTCGCGCACGTCCGCACCCTCGCCGCCTCGCTCGCTGCGGCGCACCCGGACGTGCCGCTCTTCGTCCTGCTCTGCGACCGCCTCGGCGACCGCATCGACCCGGCTCGCGAGCCGTTCCGCCTGTCGCTCGCCGAGGCGCTGCCCAACCTGCCCGCGGTGGCGCCGCTCTTCTTCAAGTACGACGTCCTCGAGCTCAACACCGCGGTCAAGCCGTTCTTCTTCGAGCACCTCTTCCACGAGCACGGGATCGAGCGGCTGGTCTTCCTCGACCCCGACATCCGGATCACGGGCTCGCTCGACGCCGCCTTCGCCGCCCTCGACACCGCGTCGATCGCGCTCACCCCGCACCTGCTCGCTCCGATCGACGACCGCGCGCGCCCCTCCGAGCTCGACATCCTGCGCGCCGGCGTCTTCAACCTGGGTTTCCTCGCGCTGCGCGCCGGCGACTCGGCGCGGCGCCTGCTCCAGTGGTGGAAAACGCGACTCTACGAGCGCGGCGAGATGGCGCCCGACCGCGGCGTCCACGTCGACCAGCGGTGGATGGACCTCGCTCCCAGCTTCCACGGCGACACCGCGGTGCTGCGCGATCCCACGCTCAACGCCGGTTACTGGAACCTCCACGAGCGCGGCGCCGCGATCCGCGAGCGCGACGGGCGCTGGCTCGTCGGCGAGCGCCCGCTCTCGTTCTTCCACTTCTCGGGCTTCGACCCGCGCGAGCCCGAGCCCATCTCGCGCCACCAGGACCGCTACCGGCTCGCCGACTTCCCCGCCCTCGCGCCGCTCTTCCAGCGCTACGGCGCCGCGCTGCTGGCGAACGGCTGGGAGGCCGCGCGCCACCACGACTACGCGTACCGCCACTTCGACAACGGCGTGCGCATCCCCGCCGCCGCGCGCCACACCTACCGCGAGCTCGGCGACGCCGCCGCCCGCTTCGGCGATCCGTTCCGCGCGGCGGGTGCCGCGAGCTTCTACGCTTGGCTCACCGAGCCCGTCGTGGGCCCCGGTGTCCACCGCGCGCCCGCGCTCACGCGGCTGCACCTCGCGGTGTGGCAGCGGCGCCCCGACCTGCAGCGCGTGTTCCCGCGGCCGTGGTCCGAGGACCATCGCGCGTTCGCGAGCTGGCTCTCGCAGCGCGGCCCGCTCGAGTGCGAGCTCGACCCCGCGCTCCTGCCCGCGCCGATCGCGGCCGCACCGGGCGCCGCCACGGCCGACCCCGGCCAGCGCGCGCGCCGCGCCATGGCGCGCACCGTGCTGCGCCTCGCCGCGCCCCTCGAGCCGCACCTGCTCGAGCGCTTCGGCAAGCACTCGCCGGCGATCGAGCGCGCGCGCGCGTGGAAGCGGCGGCTCAGGAGCGAGACCTCGCCGGCGGACGGCGGCGCCGGCCCCGCGGGCGCGGCGCCGGCGCTCCCCGCCGCGTCGCCGCCGCAGCTCCCCTTCGGCGTCAACCTCGCCGGCTACGTTCGCGGCGAGTTCGGGGTCGCGGAGATGGCGCGCGCCTCGGCGGCGGCGCTCACCGCCGCCGGCGTGCCGCACGTGCTGATCGAGGCGCGGACCCACGTCCACCGCCACCAGGACCCGCGCGTCACGGCGGTCTCCGACGCCAACCCGTTCGGCGTCAACCTGATCCACGTCAACGCCGACCAGGTCGGCACCTTCCGCGAGCAGCGCGGCGCGGGCTTCTTCCAGGACCGCCGCAACATCGGTGTGTGGTTCTGGGAGGTGGAGCCGTTCCCGCCGCGCTGGCCGGACGCGTTCCGCGTCCTCGACGAGATCTGGGTGGCGAGCCGCCACGTCCACTCGATCGTGTCGCGGGTCTCGCCGATCCCGGTGGTCCACGTGCCGTTCCCGCTCCACGTCGCGGCCACCCCCGCGCCCCTCGACCGCGCGCGCCACGGCATCCCCGCCGGGACCTTCGCGTTCCTCTCCCACTTCGACTTCCTGAGCGAGCTCGAGCGCAAGAACCCGCTCGGCGCGGTGCAGGCGTTCCAGCGCGCCTTCACCGGCACCGAGCGCGTCGCGCTGGTGCTCAAGTCGATCAACTCCGGGCACGCGCCCGAGGCGCTCGCCCGGCTCCGCGAGGCGATCGGCGGCGACCCGCGGATCGTCCACCTCGACGGCCACCTGACCCGCGACGAGATGCTGTCCTTGATCGCCGGCTGCGACGCCTACCTCTCGCTCCACCGCGCCGAAGGCCTCGGCCTCGGCCTCGCCGAGGCCCTGTCGTTTGGTAAGCCGGTGGTGGCCACGGGATATTCGGGGAACGTCGACTTCATGACTCCGAGCAACTCGTTCCTGGTGGGCTACGAGCTCGTGACCCTCGACCGCGACCACGGGCCGTACGCGGCCGGCAGCCGCTGGGCCGAGCCGGACCTCGGCCACGCCGCCGAGCTGTTGCGCATGGTGGTCCGCTATCCCGACCTCGGCGCCGCGCGGGGTGCCCGCGCCGCCCGCGAGCTCGCCGCCGAGTGGAGCGCCGCCCGCGCCGGCCGCGCGATGCTCGAGCGGCTGCGGCTGGTGGCGCCGGATCTCGCGTTCAGCGAGGCGCCATGAAGAGCCTGGTCGCGGAGCGGCTCGCCGAGCTCGGCAAGGAGCTCTCGACACCCGAGCAGGCGTTCGCGCGCCTGCAGCCGGGGATGAGCATCTTCCTGAGCACCGACCCGGGCGAGCCACGCACGCTGGTGCGCCACCTCCTCGAGTCCGAGGCCGGCAACCTCCGCGACCTCGAGCTGATCCACATCGTGAGCCTGGGCGACGTGCTCACGCTGCAGAAGATCGCCGAGAGCCGCTTCCGCCTGAAGACGTTCTTCGCCAGCTCGCTCGCCAGCGAGGCGCTGACGCAGGGCCGCATCGACTTCATCCCGGCGGCCTTCTCGACCATCCCCGCGCTGATCCAGAGCGGCGCGGTGCGCGTCGACGCGGCGTTCATCCAGATCTCGCCGCCCGACGCGAGCGGCCACGCGAGCTTCGGCGTGGTGGTGGACGCGGCGCGCGCCGCGATCGAGCGCGCCTCGCTGGTGGTGGCCGAGGTCAACCCGCAGGCGCCGCGCACCCTCGGCGACACGTTCATCCACGTCGACGAGATCGACCACTTCGTCGAGGCCGAGGTGCGGCCGTTCTACTTCTTCCGCTGGGAGCCCGACGAGACCTTCGACCGGGTGGCGCGGAACGTCGCGACGCTGATCGAGGACGGCAGCTGCCTGGGCTGGTCGATCGGGCCGATGTTCGACGCCCTCGGCAGGCACCTGACCCGGAAGCGCGACCTCGGCCTGCACTCGCTGATGCTCACCGACGCCGTCATGGACCTCATCAAGAGCGGCGCGGTCACCAACCGCAAGAAGCGCATCTTCCGCGGCAAGTCGGTGGCGTCGTGGGTGCTCGGCGCGGCCCAGCTCCACGCCTGGCTGGAGTCGAACCCGCTGGTCGAGATGCAGGGCATCGACGTCACCGCGTCGCCCGAGATCATCGGTCAGCTCGAGCGCTTCGTGGCGGCGGTGCAGATCCGCAAGGTCGACCTCACCGGCGGCGTCGCGCTCCACACCGGCAAGGGCAACATCGCGGCGGGGCCGAGCGAGGTGATCGAGCAGCTCATGGGTGCGCGCCTCTCGAAGGGCGGCAAGACCATCGCCGCGCTGCCGAGCCGCAACCGCGCCGGCCAGCCCAACGTCGTGCTCACGGTGGAGGGGCTGCCCAACGCGATCCCCAACCGCGAGTCGTTCGACTTCGTGGTCACCGACTACGGCGCCGCGTACCTCGCCGGGCGCACCATCCGCGAGCGCGCCCAGGCGCTCATCGACATCGCCCACCCCGACGACCGCGCCGGGCTGGTCGAGCTCGCGAAGCAGGCGGGCATCCTCTACAAGGACCAGATCTTCTTCGCCGACTCGGGCCACCTCTACCCCGCCGAGGTCGCCACCGAGCGCACCTTCAAGGACGGGCTGGTGGTGCGCTTCCGCGCCATCAAGCCGTCCGACGAAGAGGAGATGCGCAAGCTCTTCTACCGGTTCTCCGACCAGGACGTGTACTACCGCTACTTCAGCCGCGTGAAGACCATGCCGCACAAGAAGATGCAGGAGTACACGACGGTCGATTACCGCCGCACGCTGTCCCTGGTGGCGGTGGTGGGCGAGCCGGGCGCCGACCACCTGATCGGCGAGGTGCGCTACGTCCAGCTCCCCGGCAGCGGCTACGCCGACTTCGCGCTGATCGTCGACGACGCCTACCAGGGCAAGGGGATCGCGAGCTTCCTGTTCCTCTACCTGCTGCAGCTCGCCAAGGAGCGCGGGCTCGAGGGGTTGAGCGCGCACGTGCTCGCCACCAACAAGAAGGTGCTGCGGGTACTCGAGAAGTCGCCGCACCCGATCGAGGCGCGGGTGGACAGCGGCGTCTACGAGCTCAAGATCCCGTTCGACCGCACCGCGTCGCCGAGCGCGCCCAAGATGACGTTCATGCGAGACTGAGCGCGCTCCGGCCACCCGGGAGGCTTCATGCTCGTCCGCTCGTTCACGTGGGTCTCGATCGTCGCGGCGCTGCTGGCGGGTACGGCGTGCTCGTCGAGCGCGCCTGCGGCGAAGGCCAAGGTCGGCGCGCCGGCGGCGCCCGCGGCGGCCCAGCCCGCGATCTCGTCCGAGCAGGCGCTGGCGATCGCCAACCAGCTCCTCGACAAGCTGATGGGCGACCTCAAGACGCGGCTCACCGCGGCCATGGAGCAAGGCGGTCCGGCGGCCGCGGTCGAGGTGTGCACCACCGAGGCGCAGCGCATCACCGCGGCGGTCCCGGAGATCGCTGGCGCGGGCGTCGAGGCGAAGGTGGGCCGCTCGAGCCTCAAGCTCCGCAACCCCGCCAACAAGGCGCCCGACTGGGTGCAGCGCTGGCTCGAGGCGCAGGGCGAGCGCCCCGCCGAGGGCCTGAAAGTGCCGGTCGCGGTCGCGACCATGGACGGCAAGCGGATCGCGCGGGTGATCCGGCCGATCGCGATCCAGGGACTGTGCCTGACCTGCCACGGCCCCACGCTGCTGATCCCGCCCGACGTGCAGGCCGTGCTGAAGACGCGCTACCCCGACGACCAGGCCACCGGCTACGCCCTCGGCGCCCTGCGCGGCGCCGCCTGGGCCGAGGTCAAGGTGGACTGAGGGCCGGAGGGGCACGCGCCGTGTGCCCGGCGATACGACCACACGCGGGCATCGACGATCGCGTGGATCCCGGTTTGGTCCACGCCGTACCGGGAACAGCGCGATCGGCGACGAAACGTCGTCGCGTATCGACGGTCGCGCGGCGCGCGACCCTCCCAACGAGCGCGCCGGCCTCCAGGCGCTACCCACCCTGCCGAGATTGCCGCCACGCCGAGGGCGACATCCCGGTCCCGCGCTTGAACGCGCGGCTGAACGCGGCCTCGGACTCGTAGCCGACCTGCTCGGCGATCGCCGCCACCTTCGTGGAGCCGCGCGCGAGCTGCTCGGCGGCGAGCTGCAACCGCCAGCGGGTCAGGTAGAGCATGGGCGGCACGCCGACCAGCTCGGCGAAGCGCTCGGCGAGCACGGTGCGCGACGACGCGACCTCGCTCGCGAGCTCGGCGAGCGTCCACGGGTGACGCGGCCGCTCGTGGAGAAGTGCCAGCGCGGGCCCGATCACCTCGTCGCGCAGCGCCGCGAGCCAGCCCGTCTGCTGCGGGCCGAGGCGCTCGACGTGGTGGCGCACCACCTCGATGAACATCAGCTCCGCCATGCGCGTGAGCACGGTCTCGCCACCGACCCGCCCCGCGCGCGACTCCGCCACCACCTGCTGCGGGAACTGCGACAGCCACCCGCCCGCGGCACCCGGGACGTGCATGCGCCGCGGCAGCGAAGCGAGCAGCGGGTTGTACGGGCGCACGTCGCAGCCCAGGAACCCGCACACGAACGTGGTGTCGCGGGTGGTCCCCGGGCCCAGGAACACCGTGCCCGGATAGCGGTCGGGCGCGTTGCTCTGCTCGTCTCCTCCGACCCGCTTTCCCGCCGCGCTCGACATCACGTGCGGGTCGCCGTGCGGGAACACGATCACGTCGCCCGGCTTCATCTCCACCGGACCGTCGCCTTCGAGCCCGCCGAAGCAACGGCCGGAGAGCAGGATGTGGTACGCGATCAGGTGCTCGGCGTGCGGCAGCACGCGCGGCGAGAGCTCGCGCGCCGCGACCGCCGCGACCGACCACGGCTCGGCCGCCTCCACCAGGTAGAAGTAGGCGCCGTCGAGGCGTACCGCGCGCAGCACGTCGGAGAGCGGGTCCATCGGCGGACATCCTCGGACGGCGGCGGCCCGCAGCGCAACAAACCCGGACGCGCGAGCAACACACCCGGACGCGCGGTCATTCGGCGCGCGCACCTCCATCGGTACCTTGCGCGGCGTGCGGGACGTCCCCCGCACCCAAACCAAGGAGAGCACCGATGTCCATGCAAGCCACCACCCTGCGATCCCTCGACTGCGGTACCGCGACCGGCGCCGTGCTGGCGCGCGCCGCGATCCTCGACCGCAACACCCCCGCCGCCGACGCCGCCACCGAGCGCTCGCGGCGGGTGTGGAGCGCCGGCGACTACGACCGCATCTCGGCCGGCTTCCGCCACGAGGCGGAGGAGTTCGTCGCGCGCCTCGCCCTCGCCCCCGGCGAGCGGGTCCTCGACGCCGCGTGCGGCTCGGGGAACCTCACGATCCCGGCGGCACGCGCCGGCGCCGAGGTCACCGGCCTCGACCTCGTGCCGTCGCTCCTGCAACGCGCTGCGAGCTGGGCAGCCGAGGAGCGCCTCGCCGTCCACCTCCACCACGGCAGCGTCGAGGAGCTGCCCTACGCCGACGCCAGCTTCGACGTGGTGATGTCGATGTTCGGGCTGATGTTCGCGGCGCGCCCCGAGCGCGTGATGGAGGAGCTCACCCGCGTCACGCGGCGCGGTGGCCGGGTGGCGCTCGCCAACTGGACCCGCGAGGGCTTCGTGGGGCGGATGCTCGCCACTCACGTCGCGTACGTGCCGCCGCCGTCGGGCGCGGTCAGCCCGCTCACCTGGGGTGACGAGCCGGTGATCCGCGAGCGCTTCGACGCCCGCGTCTGGGACGTCACCACCACGCGGCGCACCCTCACGTTCCGCTACCCGCACACACCGGCCGGGATCGCCGAGCTCTTCCGCGGCGCCTACGGCCCCACGGTGCGCACCTTCGAGGCGCTCGACGAGGACCACCGCGCGTGGCTCGCCTCCGACCTCGTCGAGCACTGGACGCGCCACCACCGGCCGGGTCTCCGGTTCACGGAAGTCGACGCCGAGTACCTCGAGGTGATCGCGACCAAGCGGTGACCGGACGGCGCCGCGACGGCGCGCCTCGGACCCGCCGGAGAGGGCCGAGGCGCGCCGCTCGTTACACGCGCGTGACGGGGCGTCCGGCGCGCCACCCGCGAACCCTCGTGAGATCGGCGACCTGCGCCGGCCGCGACCTCCTCGGCGATCGGGCACCGGCTTTGCGGCATCGGCTCTCCCGGGCCGCCGCGCGTCCCACGGCGGCCATCCGGACGCAGGGGGATGTCGATGGCCACCCGCTGGCGGCCGCCGCGTGCGGCTCCACCTGGATCGGAACCCACCCGCTGGCTGCGGCTGGCCGGCTGGCTGCTGGTGGCGATGGTGGTGCTGGTGGTGATGTGCCCCGACGGCCACCCACCGGACTTCGACGGGATCCTCGCGGTCACGTCGCGCGTCGACGACGAGGCGGGCGGCGCCGCGCGGCTCCGCGTCGAGTGGAAGAAGGCGTACGACGGGACACCGCTCACCTACGCGCTCTACGGCGCGGTGGATCGCGATCCCGACGTGGTCGATCCGAGCGCGGACGCCCTCGGCACGTTCCCCGACGCCACCCTCGCCACCGACGTCGATCCGGCCTCGCTGTGGAACGTCGCGCCGCCGGCCGGCTACCTGAGCCGCGAGTATCGCTTCGCGGTGGCGGCCCGCGACGAGGAGAACCTGGTCACCACCGGCGCGCCGGTGGCCGTGACGCCGGGCGCGCGGGCGCGCTGCGGCTGCGACCTCGCTCCCACCGTCGAGGTGCCCGGCCACGGCGCGGTGCCGCTCTTGATCGGGTGCACGTGGACGCGGGTCGAGGGCGCCGAGGCGTGCCACTGGACGGTCCGCACCGATCGCGCGAACGCCGACCCCGCGCAGACCGATCCCTACGGGGCCTTCACCGCCGAGCTCTTCTTCCACCCCGACGCCGGCGCGCCACGGCCGGTGGTGATCGCCCTCCACGGCGGCACGGCCTACAGCGCCGCGGGGCTCGAGTACGGCAACGTGGCGCTCGCCAGCCACGCCGTCGAGGGCGAGGGCGGCGACCGCGCGCGCGGCTACGTGGTGATCGCGCCGCAGATCCGCGACTCGATCGCCGGCGAGGTCGGCGTCACGCCGGAGGGCGAGGAGATCGCGCGGGTCGAGGGTGTGCTCGCGATCGCGAGCTTCGTGGAGCGGCTCACGAGCCCGGGTGCCATGGGCTACCAGGAGCCGCTCGCGACGCTGCTCGCGCCCGACTTCACGCGCATGCTCGTGGCGGGCGGCTCGGACGGCGGCATCACCACCGCGGCGCTCGCCGCGACTCCGCCGGGCCCGCTGCCCTTCCCCCACACCGACCTCACGTTCCCGGTGGTGCCGTTCCGGGATCGGATCCGCGCCGTGTTCCTGATGGCGCCGGGCGGCAACGCGAGCCCGCACGCGATGAACCTCAAGGACTCGCCCACCGGGACCGGCGGCCAGATCGCGGTGCCGATGGCGGTGCTGTCGGCCGACATGGACATCACCGACGGCAACGGCCTCGCCGCCAAGTTCTACACCTACGCGACGGTGGACGATCCCGATCCCACCACGCCCGAGCTCGACCGCTACTACCTCCACGTCCACAACGGCCGCGACGACACCATCCCGTCGCGCAACGCCCACGTGTGCCTGTGCGACCCGCGCGGCTTCCCCGAGGGCTACCTGTGCGACGACAAGATCGACGTGCCGGTGCTGGGCCTGCCGATCGAGCCGACGATGCTCGACCACCACCGGCTCTTGCGCCACTACCTGCGGCTCTTCGCCGACCGCTACGTCCGCGACGACGACGCGATCTCGCGCGCGGCGCTGATCGCGCCGTGGTACTCGCCGGCGCACCCCGAGCCTGCCACGCCGGGCAGCGGCTACGACACCGAGGGCTACCCGGTGCCGGCGGTGGTCGAGGAGACCGGGCCGCGCGAGTGAGCGCGGCACGGTCCCCCGCTCGCCGTCACAGCCCCTGCGACGCGGTCTGCAGGATCGATGCGTACTCGCCGGGTCCGGCGGCGAGGCGGTCGCGGGCCGTGAAGTCCCCGTCGAGCGCGAAGTGCAGGAAGTCGAGGGTGAAGCGGTTCACCGCCTCGTACTGGTCGAGGCTCACCAGGTACGGCGGGTTGCACTCGGGCGTGTCGTTGATCGAGCACCAGTTGGAGGCGGGCGCGAGGTGGCTCCCGCCCTGGAAGGTGAGGCGGATCTTGGGCGACGCCGCGGAGGAGTAGTTGGCGTTCTGGTTGGCGACCGGGGTGACCGTGTCGAGCGTCCCCGAGGTCATGAGCGAGGGGGGCAGCGCGCCGAGCGGTTCGTTGAACGCCGGCGCCTCGAACGCCACGACGGCGCGCACCCGCGGATCCTTCACCACGCCGTTCTTGGCGTGCCCGGCGCCGGCCGCGAGCACCGTGTAGGCGCCCAGGCTGTGGCCGATCGCCGCGACGCGGCCGAAGTCGGCCCGCGGCCCGACGAGCGGGTCGGCGGGCAGCACGTCGAGCAGGAACGACAGGTCCTGCGGCTGCAGCGTGAGCGCCGGGATCAGGTTGGCCGGATCCCAGGTGTCCTGGGTCGTCCCCGGGAAATCCGGCGCGACCACCACGTACCCCTCGCTCGCGAGGCGCGCGCACAGGAAGTACGACTGCACCCGGTAGCTCTGCATGGCGTGCGCGAAGAGCACCAGCGGGTAGCGGCCGTCGAGCGCGGTGGCGTCGCGGAAAGTGTTGGCGGGCAATCCCTGCTGGTACTCGGCGGTGCCGCCTCCGCTCGCGGGGTACCAGATCTCCGACACCAGCGTGCGGCTCCTCGCGCTGTCGACGAAGGAGATGCTCTGGACGCCGACCACGTACGGGCCGGCGTGGGTCAGGTCGAAGAGCGGAACCTCGGGCGGCGGTGCGCACGCCAGCGCCAGTGCCAGCGCGACGAGCGGCGCCGACCGGCGGATGAGCAGCGACGGAGGCGAGAGGTTCGATCGAGACGGCATGGGGGGCGCTCCTGAGGGGGGGGTGGAAAGCGCGCCAAGGTGGTGGGCGATTGTCAGCGAACTGCAAGC
>CAYMQR010000133.1:0-10486 GCA_964392195.1 uncultured bacterium
CTGCATCTCCACGACCTTGGGGATGGTCCCCCACAGGTTCGGGCGCCGCTCGGAGGACCACTGGTCGGCCCACTCACCCATCGCCGACGACGGCGTGATCGGGTAGATGGCGATGACCTCGTTCAGACGGTGGGCGACGTAGGCCACGGCCTCGTTGCCGTCGAGGGTGGCGAATCGAGCTGACATGGGAATCTCCCGGAGAGGTCGCGGACGCGCGCGAGCGGATTCGCGGATGCACCAGTTCCGCGCAGCGCAGTGCAACCGACGCGCCAGCCCCCCCGGCGCCGCGATTTCGGGCGTTTTCCGGTGACGGCGACCGACCTCTACGTGCTCGACGTCACGGATGCGTAGCAGCACCCTCGCCAGGCGCCTTCACGTCGGCGCGAGGAGCGAGGCCAGCGCCGCCAGCGCCGAGTCCTCGGCGGGGCGGCTCGCATCGACCGCCACGACCGGCGCCGACTCGCCCGGCCCCGGGTGCTCGAAGCGATGACGCGCGCGGCGGTACACCTCGACCCCCGCGTCCGAGACCGCGTTCGGATCGAGCGCGCGGGCGCGCAGCCGCGCCTCGACCACCGCCTCCGGGGCGTCGACCGCCAGGATCCGCGCCTCGACCCCACGGCTCGCGGCGAGCGCGGTGAAGCGCGCCCGCCACTCGGCGACGGGAAACGTGGCGTCGAGGATCACGGTGCGTCCCGCCTCCAGGTGGTGCGTCGCCTGATCGTGCATCTCGTCGTAGGTGCGGTGGGTCCACTCGGGCGCGTAGGGTCCCCCGTCCGGTTCGCCGCGCCAGTGCTCGGTCGGCGCGAGCCCGGCCAGGCGCTTGCGGATCCGGTCGCTCGACAGCACCACGCCGTCGACGGCGCGCTCGAGCGCGGCGGCGATCGTCGACTTCCCCGTACCCGGCAGGCCGCACACCACGATCAGCGCCTCCGGCGCGAGAAAGCCCGCGGCGAGCGCCAGGTAACGCGCGCTCTCGAGGCGCGCGGGATCCCGGGGCGCGGGCTCCCGCGTGGCGGCAGCGCGCAGCCACGCGACCTTGCACCGCACCAGCGCCCGGTGGACGAGGTAAAGGGGCAGCACCCTCGCGAGCGTCGCGTCCACGCTCTCCACGGCGTAGCGGTGCGCGAGGTAGTCGCCGAACGCCGGGAATCCCCGCGCGTGGAGGTCCATCACCAGGAACGCGAGGTCGTTGCCGACGTCGCCGCAGCGAAACGCCGGCTCGAACTCGATGCAGTCGTAGCCCACCACGCGATCGGCGAGGAAGCACACGTTGCCGGCGTGGAGGTCGCCGTGGCCGTCGCGGATCCTCCCTTCCCTCACCCTCGCCTCGAGCACCGCCGACAGCGAATCGAGGAGCTCGGTCACGCGCGCCTCGAGGGCGTCACGGATCCCGGGCGCGAGCCCGTCGGGGCACTCGCGGAGATTCCCGAGCACCAGGCGGCGCACCGCCGCGGGCGCACCGTGGTCATCGACTCCCGCGCCGGTCGCCGCGCGCGCGTGGAAGTCGACGAGCGTGCCCACCAGGCGCTCGAGCGGCTCGTTCGAGATCTCACCCGCCGCCAGGAGGTGATCCATCATGCGGTCGTCGGGGAGCCGCTCCATCTCGACCGCCCAGTCCTCGACGGCGCCGGCGCCGTCGAGGCGCAGCCGGCCCGACGGCATCCGGCTCACCGCCACCACCCGGCGGTAGACGCCGGGCGCGAGGCGCGCGTTCAGTCGCACCTCCTCGTCGCAGAAGAAGCGCCGCCGCTCGAGCGTCGAGTAGTCGAGGAACGAGAGCCGGACCGGCTTCTTGACCTTGTAGACCCGGGCGCCCGCCAGGAACACCCACGAGATGTGGGTCTCGCGAAGCTCGACGCGCTCGACCTGGTAGGGGTACGCGTCGGGACTGGTGAGGGCGCTCGGGAGCTCGTCCGCCGTCACTTCTCGGGGGGTCGGACCGTCAGTACCGGACACGGACAGCGGCGCACCACCTTCTCGGCGACGCTACCGATCAGCAGGTGCGACATCCCACCCCGGCCGTGGGTCCCCATCACCACCAGGTCGTAGCCGCCCGACTTGGCGAACGCCGCGATCTCGAGGTCCGGCGGCCCCGTCAGCACCCTCCAGTCGGTGGTGATCGAGGACGGGATCTTCTCCTTCACGTACTTCTCGAGGTGCGCCTGCGTCTCCTTCACGATCGCGCGCTCGACCTCGAGGCGGTCGTACACCCAGGCCTCGTACGGCCCGAACTGCTCGGGCACGTGCACCACGTGGAGCGCCGTCACGGTCGCGTTCATCTGGCGCGCGAGCGCGATCAACGCGTCGAGCGCGATGTCGGAGCAAGTGCTGAAGTCGGTGGGGAAGAGGATCTTGCGAATCTGGTACGTGGCCATCGTGGACCTCCGATTTCCCCGAGGGTTCGGGATGGTGAGAAAGACCAATTCGCGTGCCAGTGTCCGCAGCCGTGGCGGCGATCGCCCGTTTCCGGGATACATCGCCACTTTTCGAGGCGCCCTCCGTCGGGCCCCCTTGCGGGACCGTCACGACACCGTAACCCGACCACCACCCTCGTTACGAGCCGACGACACCTGCCGGCCATAGGCTGGCGCGCGGCACCATGCTAAAGGAGCGGACCGAGCTCACACCGCCCATGCCGACCCCTTCGACTCCATCCCTCCATCACCTCTTCGACCTCCCGCCCGGAGTGATGGACCGCTTCTGCCGGACGGTCCTCGACGACGCCCGGCTGTTCGCCGTGGCGCTCGATCCGAGCGGTCGCGTCGTGTACGCCAACCGCCGCGTCACCGAGCTGGTGGGACGTGCCCCCGACGAGCTCGTCGGCGAGGACTGGTTCGCCCTCTTCGTGCCCGAGGACCAGCGCGGCGGGTTGCGCGAGACGTTGGCGCGCCTGCTCGCGACCGGCGAGCCGCGCCATCACACGAACCCGGTCCAGGGCATCGGCGGCCGTCAGCGCCTCGTCGAGTGGGACAACGCGGTGCTCCGCGATCCCAAGGGCGCTCCCCTCTACGTGCTGTCGTTCGGCAACGACGTCACCGAGCGTCAGCACGCGAGCGACGAGCTCAGGCGTAGCGTGGAGCGGCACCAGAACATCCTCGACCACGCCGTGAACGGCGTCGTCACGATCGACCAGCAGGGGATCGTGCAGGAGTTCAACCGCGCCGCCGAGAGGATCTTCGGCTGGAAGGCCACCGAGGTCATCGGCCGGAACGTCTCGGTGCTGATGCCGTCGCCCGACCGCGAGCAGCACGACGAATACCTCCGGCGCTACGTCTCGGGCGGCCCTCCCCGCATCATCGGCGCGGGGCGCGAGGTGCTGGCGCTGCGCCGCGACGGCACCGTGTTCCAGCTCTTCCTCGGCGTCAGCGAGACGCGCGAGCCCGACGACTCGCGGCTCTTCACCGCGATCTGCCAGGACCTCACGGAGCGCAAGCTCGCCGAGCAGGCGCTGCGCCGCGCGCACCGCGAGCTCCAGGAAGCGAACGACCGCCTCCTCGAGGAGCAGGCCAAGCAGCTGCGCGCCGAGAAGCTGTCGTCGATCGGCCTGCTCGCCTCGGGCATGGCGCACGAGATCAACAACCCCCTCATGGGCATCATCAGCTGCGTGAAGGCGCTGCGCGAGGGGAGCATCAGCACGCAGCGCCGCGAGGACTACTTCGAGGCGGTCCGTGACGGGCTCGAGCGCATCCAGATGACGGTGCGCAGCCTGCTCGACTACGCCCGCCAGCGCCCGCCCGCGCCCGAAGCGATCGCCCCGATCGAGCTCATCGACGCCTGCCTGCGGCTGCTGTCGCCCGCGATCCGCAAGAAGGACCTGCAGATCACGACTCGCGTCCACGACCCCGCGCTGATGCTGTTCGCCGATCGCTCGCAGCTCATGCAGGCCCTCGCGAACCTGGTGCTGAACGCGATCTACGTGCTGTCGCCACAGGGGCACATCGTGGTGAGCGCGGAGCGGATCGGCGAGCGCGTGGCGCTGTCGGTCGCCGACGACGGCCCCGGCATCGAGCCCGAGGTGCTGCACAAGGTGTGCGACCCGTTCTTCACCACCAAGCCGATCGGCGAGGGAACCGGCCTCGGGCTGGCGGTGACGCTCGGTATCGCCCGCGCACACAAGGGCGACCTGGAGATCAAGAGCACCGTCGGTCAGGGGACCGAGGTGATCCTGTGGCTCCCGGTCCACGGCCGCTGACCGCGGCTCACGGGCTAGGCCAGTCGATCGAGACCGGCTCGTGGCCGAGGATGAGCGCGCGCTCGGCGGCGAGCCAGTCGTCACCGCCGACGGCTGCGTCGCGTCCTCGCGCCACGAAGAGCTGGTAAGCGAGCGCCTCGATGCGCGCGCCCGCGGCCGCGATCTCCGCGGCAGACTCCCGCCGCTCGCGCTCCGCGCGGGCTCGTTCGAGCAACTCTCCGCTGACCCGGGGTTTACGTCTCATGGTCCGACCTCCCGATCGCCGTGCTGCCGGGACGGCACGCTCGACCAGCCGCGCGCCCACCGGTACGCCGGGCACGCCGTCCAGTCGAGCTCCGGTGCGGCGCAAGGCAACTCCGCCGCCAGCGCCGTGGTGACGCGTCGTCCGAGTGGCGAGCACCAAGTCGATCCGTCCGGCTCTCGGACATCGTAGGAACATGGCTCTGATCTCTCGGGCAGGGCACACCTCCGCCGTTGGGCTCAGGACGGCGTGACCGGAATCGTATCGACGCCGGTCTCCAGCGCGGTGCGGTGGCCAGCTCGCCATTCGGTCTGGCGCACGAGGCGCGATCGCTCCCTCTCGAGGCGGCTGAGCGCGTCGAGGCGTCCGGCGGTGCTGCGGCGCCGACGCACGATGCCTATCAGCTCGGTGGTCGACGGCTCGGCCGTGCGTACCGGCGTGACGAGCTTGGCGGTGGCGATCATGGGCAGCTCCTCGGCGAGCTCGGGCGTGCGGTTCGCGCGGCCCGTTTGTTCGCAACCGTCACCAATTGCAGATCGCGTGCCGTCGGCATTCCTGCGTCGCGCCGATCGTGGCCGCACATGGATCGCTCCCGCACGGGCCCGGGCGATCGGCCGACCAGCCAGGTAACGTGCGCCATTTACGGGGTCACCCGGTCGTGACCCGGCGCGTGGCCCGCACACGCCCCGCCGGCGAGGGCCGACCTCGACGTGCGCCACGCCGGCCACCCCGCCCGGGCAGGACGGTCGAGCTCGACCGAGCAGCCGCTCAGCCCGCCGCACGCTGGCGGCCAGCACCCAGGTAGCGATCGATGGCGCTGGCCGCGCGCCGTCCCGCGCCCATCGCGAGGATCACCGTCGCCGCGCCGGTGACGACGTCGCCACCGGCGAAGACCCCGGGGATCGACGTCATCTGGGTTTCGGGGTCCACCTGGATGCAGCCGTGCCGGTCGGTCACCAGCGCCGGCAACGAGGCCGTGATCGTCGGATTGGGCGAGGTGCCCAGCGCGAGGATCACCGTGTCGACCTCGAGCCGGTGGAGCGAGCCGGGGATCGGCACCGGCCGCGCGCGGCCCGAATCGTCCGGCTCACCGAGCTCCATGCGCTCGAGCTCGACCGCCGTCACGCGGCCGCGCTCGTCGCCGAGGATCCGCGTCGGGCTGGTGAGCCAGCGGAGCTCGATCCCCTCCTCCTCGGCGTGGACCAGCTCCGCGCTGCGCGCGGAGCTCTCGGCGCGCGTGCGCCGATAGACGATCGCGACCTTCGCTCCGAGCCGGACCGCCACCCGCGCGGCGTCCATGGCGGTGTTACCGCAACCCACCACCGCCACCGAGCGGCCGAGCCCGAGCGGGGTGTCACCGGCACCTGCGCCGCGTGCTCCCATGAGGTTCACCCGGGTGAGGAACTCGTTCGCGCTCATCACGCCCGCCAGCCCCTCACCCGGGACGCCGAGGAAGCGCGGCGCGCCGGCGCCGCCGCCGATGAACACCGCCTCGTAGCCGAGCTCCTCGCGGAGCTGTTCGAGGGTGAAGAGCTTGCCGATGACGTGGTCCATCGCGAGCTCGACTCCCGCGCGGGCGAGCGAACCCACCTCACGCTCCACCAGCCACGGCGGCAACCGGAAGCTCGGGATGCCGTAGCGTAGGACCCCGCCCGGCACGTGGAGCGCCTCGAACACGGTCACCTCGTGACCCAGCACCGCGAGGTCGCCGGCGCACGCCACGCCCGCCGGTCCGGAGCCGACGATCGCGACCCGGTGACCGGTCGGGGGTGCCTTCGTGACGGCCGCGGCGTCCCAGCCGCTGGCGAGCGCGAGGTCGGCGACGTAGCGCTCCAGGGCGCCGATCGCCACCGGGTCCATCTTGCGGCCCAGCACGCAGGCCGCCTCGCACTGCTGGTCCTGCGGGCACACGCGCCCGCACACGGCGGGCAAGCTGTTGGCGCGGCGCAGGATCGTGTACGCGTGGCGCGGATCGCCCCGCCCCACCGCGGCGATGAAGGCCGGGATGTCGACCGCCACCGGGCAGCCCTCCACGCAGCGCGGCCGTGGGCACCGCAGGCACCGCTCGGCTTCCCGGAAGGCGTCGAGGGGCGCGAAGCCGTCGTCGACCTCCTCGAAGTCGCGGATGCGCTCTGCGGCGGACCGGACCCGCGTGGGGGTGCGCTCCGGCGCGACGTCACGCACCGTCTTGCGTCGCCGCTCGCTGGTCATCGCTCGCGGAGACTGCATCGCCCGTACCCAACGCTCGTCACGTGGCGGATAGCGCGACGTGGCCTCAATCCGGCTGCACGGCGCGTGAACGCGGTTACCGATCGGTGGCCGCGGCGCCCCGCCACGTGACGGCCGAGCGCGCCCGGCGCGGCGGCGGCCCACCGGAATCGCTCGGGAAACCCGTGTCCGGCGCGCCGATCGTGGGCGCTGGCCGCGAATCTTGCAGCGTTCCCTCCCTCCACGCCGGAGCGGGAATCCATGCGGGTCCACGACGTCCTGATCGTCGGCGGCGGTGTCACCGGGTGCACGATCGCGCACGCGCTGAGCCGCCACCAGGCAGACGTCGCGCTCGTGGAAGGCGAGTGCGAGCTCGGCTTCGGCACCAGCAAGGCCAACAGCGGCATCATCCACGGCGGCCACCACGCCGCCGCCACCGCGCTCAAGGGCCGCCTCGAGTGGGAGGGCAACCAGCGCTGGGGACCGCTCGCCGACGAGCTCGGCTTCGGGTTCCGCCGCGTCGGCGAGATCACCGTCGCCCTCGCCGAGGACGAGCGGGTGGTGCTGGACAAGCTCCGTGCGCAGGCCGAGGCCAAGGGCGTCCCGGGTGTCGAGGTCCTCGAGCGCGACCGGCTGCTGCGCGAAGAGCCGAACCTGTCGCCGCGGGTGGTCGCAGGGCTCCTCGCTCCCACCACCGCGGTCGTGAACCCGTACGAGGCATGCTTCGCGCTCGCCGAGAACGCGCACGCCAACGGGGTCGAGGTCCACACCGACGCGCCGGTGATCGAGCTCACCTGCGAGCGCGACGGCGAGCCATGGATCGTGCGCACGCCGCGCGCGCTGCTGCGGGCGAGGTTCGTGGTGAACGCGGCCGGGGTGCGGGCGGATGGGATCTCGGAGCTCGCCGGGGTGCGCGACTTCACGATCCACCTGCGCAAGGGCGAGGAGTACATCCTCGACCGCCGGCTGGTCGGGCTGGTGCGCCACGTGGTGTTCCCCTGCCCCACGCCGGTGTCGAAGGGGATCCTGGTGATCCCCACCTTCGACGGCACGGTGATGGTCGGGCCCACGGCCTCCGACACCGAGGATCCCGACGACCTCACCACCAGCTCCGCGGGCGCCGAGCAGGTGTTCGCGGCGGTGCGCCGTGTGGTGCCCGGGATCAGCGAGCGCGACTGCATCGCCGAGTTCGCGGGGCTGCGCGCGGCGATCGCGGGCGAGGACTTCCGGATCGCGCCGAGCCCGAGGAAGGGCTTCATCGAGGTGGTCGGGATCCAGTCGCCGGGCCTCACCGCCGCGCCGGCGATCGCCGAGCGCGTGATCGACATCCTGCGCGCGGAGGGCCTGGCGCTCGAGCCGCGCGCACGGTTCGCCGAGCGGCTGGCGCGCCCGCTGCGGTTCGCGGAGCTCTCGACCGAGGAGCAGGCGCGGCTCGCCGAACGAGACCCGCGCTTCGCCCGCATCGTGTGCCGCTGCGAGTCGATCACCGAGGGCGAGGTCCTCGACGCGATCGCGCGTGGCGCGCGCACGCTCGACGGCGTGAAGTTCCGCTGCCGCGCCGGCATGGGACGATGCCAGGGCGGCTTCTGCACCACCCGGGTGATGGAGCTGCTCGCCCGCGAGCTCGCGCTCCCCCTCACCGCGATCACCAAGCGCGGCGGCGGCTCGTGGCTGGTGTGCGAGCGCGAGGGGGCGTCGTGAGCGTCGCCGCGATGGGCCCGCGGCCAGGTGGCGCCTACGACGTCGTGGTGATCGGCGCCGGTCCGGCCGGGCTGGCGGCCGCGCTCGGTGCCCGCGACGCGGGCGCCGAGCGGGTGCTGGTCGTCGACCGCGAGCACGAGCCGGGCGGGATCCTCAACCAGTGCATCCACAACGGCTTCGGCATCCACCGCTTCGGCGAGGAGCTCACCGGTCCGGAATACGCGCAGCGCTTCCTCGCCGAGGCGCGCGCGCGCGGCATCGAGATCCGCGCCGACACCCACGTGCTCGGCATCGACGCCGAGCGGCGCGTGAAGCTCATGAGCGGCGCCACCGGGGTCCAGGTCGTCGAGAGCGGGGCCGCGGTGCTGGCGATGGGCGCGCGCGAGCGCACCCGCGGCGCCATCCGCATCGCCGGCAGCCGGCCGTCCGGCGTGCTCACGGCCGGGCTCGCGCAGAAGCTCGTCAACCAGATGGGCCTGCTCCCGGGCCGGCGCGTGGTGATCCTGGGCTCGGGCGACATCGGCCTGATCATGGCCCGGCGCCTGACGCTCGAAGGCGTCGAGGTGGTCGGCGTCTTCGAGGTCCAGCCGCACGTGACCGGGCTCACCCGCAACGTGGTGCAGTGCCTCCACGACTTCGCGATCCCTCTCCACCTCTCGACCACCGTGGTGCGGATCTCGGGGCGGGATCGGGTGGAGGGCGTCACCGTGGCGCCCGTCGACGGGGAGCTGCGGCCGCTGCTCGCCGAGAGCTGGGACATCGCGTGCGACACGCTGATGCTCTCGGTCGGATTGATCCCGGAGAACGAGCTCTCGCGCGGCCTCGGCCTCGCGCTCGATCCACTGACCGGTGGGCCGATCGTATCGAGCGCGATGGCCACCACCCGGCCCGGCGTGTTCGCGTGCGGCAACGTGGTGCACATCCACGACCTCGTCGACTTCGTCACCGAGGAGGCCCTCCTCGCCGGCGCCGCGGCGGCGCGGCACGCGGCCGGCGCCGATCCGCCACCCGACAACATCCGGGTGCTCCCCGGCGCGAACGTGGCCTCGTGCGTGCCACACACGCTCGCCTCGGACCGCGAGCACACGCTCTACCTGCGGATCCGCCGGCCGTTCGAGAAGTGCCGCATCCGGCTCGGCAGCGTGCTCGAGCGCAAGCTTCGCTACGCGGTGCCGTCGGAGACCGTGACCGTGAAGGTCGCCCCGCGGGTGCTGCACGCGTTCCACGGCGACGCCCTCACCATCGACGTGCTCCCCCGCGACGATCCCGACCCCATCGACGCCCCGGACGTACACGAGAGGCACGTGTCGTGACCGACCGCCTGGCCACCTACCTGTGCATCGAGTGCCCGCTCGGCTGCCGCCTCGAGGTCGAGGAGCACGACGATGGGCTCGAGGTCCGCGGCTTCTCCTGCAAGCGCGGCGACCAGTACGCGCGCCAGGAGCACGCCGACCCGCGCCGCACCGTGACGACCACCGTGGCGATCTCGGGCGCACGGTGGCCGCGCCTGCCGGTCAGGACGACCCGCGCCGTGCCGAAGCCACGTGCGCGCGACGTGTGCAGAGCGCTTCGCGCGGTGCACGTGAACGCGCCGGTGGCGCTCGGCCAGGTCATCGTGCGCGACGTGCTGGGGCTGGGCGTGGACGTCGTCGCGACCCGGGACCTCGCCGCGGAGACGCGCCAAGCCTGAGCGAACGCTCAGCGAGGCGCTCCGCCAGCGCTCTGCTCGCTGCGATCGGCGGCCTCGACCAGACGGCACTCGTGCTGCCAGCGCTCGAGCCCGGCCCGCTCCTCGGCGCGGAACCGCGGCTGACGCAACGCCAGATCGTCGAAGTCGACGGCGTGGCCGTCGAAGTCGGGCCCCTCGACGCACGCGAAGCGGGTACGCCCGGCGACGACGACCCGGCACGAGCCGCACATCCCGGTGCCGTCGACCATGATCGGGTTGAGGCTCACCACCGTCGGGATGCGCGCGGGCCGCGTGACCTCGGCGCAGGCGCGCATCATCGCGAGCGGCCCGATCGCGACCACACGGTCTCCGCACGTGCCCTTGGCGACCCGCCGCGCGAGCACGTCGGTCACCTGCCCGCGCTCGCCGAGGTACTCGATGATCCGCGTCCCCTTGCGGATGCGCCGCGTGGCGT
>CAYMQR010000134.1:0-10481 GCA_964392195.1 uncultured bacterium
GCGTAGGGGCGGCCGTGAGGCCGCCCGGGATCGGGATCGATCGGCACACGCGTGTCCGTCTCGCTCGCGGTCGCCCCTACACACCCACGGGACGCCGATCGGCTGGAGGGCCGCGCTCCGTCGCGGCCGCTGAGCCGGACCCGTGCTCGCCCCTACACCTGCGGTGCGGGACGCGCGGCGGCGAGCAGCGCGTCGGCGCCGACCGACCAGGCGTAGCGGGCGCTCCCCATCCGCGCGGCGGCGTCGCCGATGGCGCGGCGCCGCGCGGCATCGACGGCGAGCGCGCCGAGCCCCTCGGCGAGCGCCTCGGGCGTGGCCTCGGCGAGCCAGCCGGTGACGCCGTGCTCGAGGATCTCCGTGGGCCCGCCCTCGGCGACGCTCACCACCGGCAGCCCGCTCGCGAGCGCGTCGAGGAGCGAGAGCCCGAAGCTCTCGAGCCGGCCGGTGTGGAGGTAGAGGTCGGCGTCGGCGTAGAGCCCGGGCAGCGCCGCGTCGGGGACGAAGCCGTGGAACGTGACCGCCTCGGTGAGCGCGAGACGCGCGGCCTCGGCCTCGAGCGCCGCCCGCTCGGGTCCATCACCGACGATCGAGCCGCGCACGCGCACGCCGCGCTCGCGCAGCACCGCGAGCGTGCGTAGGAAGAGGTCGACGCGCTTCCGCGGATGGAGCGAGTTGACCGTGATCACCGTGAGCGGCTCGCGCGCGGGGCGGTCCACGGGGGCGAGCTCGGGGCCGTGCTGGATGATCGTCGCGGAGCGGCCGTAGGCGCGCTCGATCTCGCTCTGCCCGAAGTGACCCTGGGTCAGCACCTCGTCGGCGGAGCGGACGAACATCCGGTCGAGATGGCGGTACGCCGCGAACGCGGGGCGCAGCACCAGCCGCGCCAGCGGGTGGACACGGCGCAGGATGTCCTCGCGGTCGCGGTCGAGGAACCGGGGAGGCTCGTAGCAGAAGTAGAGGCAGCGGTTGGGAGCGCGGCGCACGCGCTTCCACCAGAAGAGCGCCGGCAGCGAGGCGCCGAAGAAGACGCACGGCGCGTCTCGCTCGGCGATCGCGTCGAGCAGCGCGAACGACGACAGGTAGTCGAGGGGCGCGTTGAGGTAGCGGTTGGCGAAGCGATCGAGCGAGCGCCCCTGGCTCACGACGCGCACCGCGTGCGCGTCGGCGATCGCGCGCACGCTCGGGTGCATCGTCTGGCACACCAGCACCGGCTCGAGCCCGCGGCGGGCGAGCTCGCGCGCGAGCCCGAGGATCAGGCGCTCGGCGCCCGACACCTCCTTGAAGCGCGCGAAGATCAGGTAGATCGGCATCGCGCGCGCTACCCGGCGGTGGCGCCGCCGCACGACGAGCCCGCGCCCGCGGTGCAGCCGAAGCAGTGGCGGCCCACCACGACGCGGCGGGTGGCGAGCGCCGCGACGTCGAGGTCGCGCACGTGGCGCGGCGCCCCCGCCGCCAGCTCGAGGTCGAGCATCTGGTTGAAGTCGCAGTCGTGGAGGCGCCCGTCCCAGCCCACCGAGACCATCGTCCGGCACATCACGCCGCGCGCCGCGAGCGGGTTGAACGCCTGCACCAGCCGCTCCATGTAGCTCTCGAGATTGGTCGAGTCGACGAGCCACTCGAGGAAGCGGCTGATGGGCATGTTGGTGATCGTGAAGAGCGCGTCGAAGCTGACGCCGTGGAGCCGCGCCAGCTCGCGCTTCCACTCGCTCTCGAGCGAGCGCTGAGAGCCGGGCAGGAAGGCCCCCACCGGGTTGGTGACGAGCACCAGCCGGCGCGCGGGATCGCCCGCTCCGTAGCCGGCCTCGTTGAGGCGGCGCAGCCCCTCGACGGAGCGCTCGTAGACGCCCTCGCCACGCTGGCGATCGGTGCTGGTCGCGCGGTAGTGGGGCAGCGAGCACACCACCTCGACGCGGTGCTCGGCGAGAAACGCCGGCAGGTCGCGCTGCGAGGGGAGCGCGAGCACCGTGAGGTTGCAGCGATCCATGACGTGCCGCCCGAGCGCCGTGCAGCGCTCGACCAGCCAGCGGAAGCGCGGGTGCAGCTCGGGGGCGCCGCCGGTGATGTCGACGGTCGGGATGGCGGACGCCTCGAGGGCCGCGACGCACAGCTCCATCGTCTCGCGGCTCATGCTCTCGTCGCGGTCGGGCCCGGCGTCGACGTGGCAGTGGCGGCAGGTCTGGTTGCAGAGCTTGCCGACGTTGAGCTGCAGCACCTCGACCGCGGACGCGCGCAGCGGCCACAACCCCGCGCCCGCGAGCACCTCCTCGAACGGCGCCACGCGCTCGAGCGAGTCGAGCGCCTCGCGCTGGCGCACCGGCAGCGCGAGCGGCGCGCGCCGCGACAGCAGCGAGGGCGGCGTTCCGGTGCTCACGTCGATCGACCTCGCGCGCGCCGCCTCACATGCCGAGCTTGGTGGCGTGGTTCCGCATCTGCACGCCGTGCACCAGGCTCGCGCCGCCGCGGATCGCCGCGGAGACGTGCACCGCCTCGGTCATCTGGTCGAGGTCGGCGCCCTTCTCGAGGGCGTCCTTGCTGTACGCGTCGATGCAATACGGGCACTGCACCGCGTGCGCCACCGCCAGCGCGATGAGCGACTTCTCGCGGGCGCTGAGCGCGCCGTCCTCGAACACCGCGCCGTACCAGGCGAAGAACTTCTTCGCGAGCTCGGGGGCGTTCTGGCCGATCTCGCCGAACTTCCCGAGATCGTGCGCGTGGTAGTAGTGGTCCGACACGGGTCACCTCCGGCGCGCGGCGGGGCCACGCGCGCCGGAGAGTATCCGAGACGCGCCGCGCGGTTGAGGTTGCCCGGCGCGATCGAGCATCCTGACCCGCTCCCCTCACCGGAGGCGCACGCCGCATGACGACACGGATAGGATTCCACGGCGGAGCGGGCACCGTGACCGGCTCGCGCTACCTGGTCGAGACGGCGGGCGCGCGCTGCCTCGTCGACGCGGGGCTCTTCCAGGGGCTCAAGGAGCTGCGCCTGCTCAACTGGGAGCGGCCGAGCTTCGACCCCGCGGCGGTCGACGCGCTGATCCTCACCCACGCCCACATCGACCACTCGGGCTATCTGCCGAAGCTGATGCGCGACGGCTACCGCGGCCCGATCCACTGCACCGAGCCCACCGCCGAGCTCGCCGAGCTGGCGCTCCTCGACGCCGCGCGCCTCCAGGAGGAAGACGCCGAGTTCGCGAACCGGCGCGGCTTCTCGAAGCACAAGCCCGCGCTGCCGCTCTACACCACCGAGGACGCCGAGGCGGCGCTCCGGCGGCTGCGCCCGGCGGGCTACGGCGAGCGGATCCAGCTCGGGGACGGCTTCCGCGCGCGCTTCGCCAACGCGGGGCACATCCTGGGCTCGGCCCACGTCGAGATGGAGGTGCCGTGCGCCGGGCGCACCCAACGGGTCGTGTTCAGCGGCGACCTCGGCCGCTACGACGCTCCGCTTCACCCCGATCCCTCGCCGCGCCCCGCCTGCGACGTGCTGGTGATCGAGTCGACCTACGGCGATCGCCGGCACGACCCGACCCCGCCCATCGAGCAGCTCGTCAAGCCGTTCCGCCAGGCGTGCGAGCGCGGCGGCACCGTCCTCATCCCGTCGTTCGCGGTAGGGCGCGCGCAGATCGTGACGCTGCTCCTCGGCGACGCCATGCGCGAGGGACGGATCCCGCGCGTGCCGATCCACATCGACAGCCCCATGGCGGTGGACGCGACGCGCATCTACGCCAGGCACGTCGGCGACGAGAACCTCGACCCCGACGTGCTCCTGCACGGCGCGAGCCGGCTCTTTCCCGAGGGCATCCACTTCCACCGCAGCGTCGAGGAGTCGAAGCAGCTCAACCGCCTCGGCGGACCGCGGGTGATCATCTCGGCGAGCGGCATGCTCGCCGGCGGGCGCGTGGTGCACCACCTCCACCACCTGCTCGGTGACGACCGCAACCTCGTGGTGCTGGTCGGCTACCAGGCCGCCGGCACCCGCGGCCGCGCGCTCCTCGAGGGCCGCCGCACGATCCGCATGCACGGCGAGGACGTGCCGGTGCGCGCGCGGCTGCTCTCCATGAACGGGCTCTCGGCGCACGCCGACGCCGACGAGCTGATGCGCTGGCTGCGCGGCGACGGCGCCACGCCGCCCAACGTGTTCGTGACCCACGGCGAGCCCGCGTCCTCGCAGGCCCTCGCCGCGCGCCTCGAGCGCGAGCTCGGCGTCACCGCCCACCTGCCCCGCCTCCGTGAGACCTACGATCTCGCCACCATGGCCCGCACATGACGACCTCCCGCAAACGCCCCACGCGGCGCGCACCGGCACGCCGGACCGCCCGAGCGCCGCACCCGGCGCCCACCCGCGCCGAGCTCGCCCGCGCGCGCGCCACGGCCCGCGAGCGCACCCGCGCCGCGACCCCCGCGCCGCCCGGCGCCCTCAAGAAGGTCGCCCCCGAGGAAAGCCCGCTCGAGCGCAAGGCGAACGGCCGCGCGCCCGCGCCGCACCGCAACGAGACCAACAACCACCGCCGCAACTCGAACCACGCCCACGGCAGCGCGGCCAAGGACCCGGAGGAGAAGCCGCGGGTCGTGATCGCGCGCAGCGCGCCGCTGCCGGTGCAGATCCCCAAGCCGCTCGAGGACGACCCCGAGGCCGACGAGCGCATCGCGCGGATCATGGCGAGCCCGAGCTATCGGCGCGCCGACCAGGACCCGGACTTCATGGACCTCGACGAGCTGCGCGGCGAGCGCCTCGAGCTCGAGTACCTGAAGGCCGAGATCGAGCTGCGCCGCCACGACATCCGCTCCACGGTGGTGGTGTTCGGCAGCACCCGGCTGGTGGAGCCGGCGGCGGCGCGGCGCAGGCTGGAGGCGGCGCGGCGCGACCTCGATCGCAACCCCAAGGACCGCGAGTGCCAGCGCCGCGTGGCGGTCGCCGAGCGCGTCGTGCACCTGAGCCGCTACTACGTGGAGGCGCGCGAGCTCGGGCGGATCGTGAGCCGCGTGCACCTCGAGGACGGCCCGTACCAGTTCGTGGTCATGACCGGCGGCGGGCCGGGGATCATGGAGGCGGCGAACCGCGGCGCGTTCGACGTCGGCGCCAAGACCGTCGGCCTCAACATCATCCTGCCCCACGAGCAGTACCCGAACCCGTACATCACCCCCGACCTGTGCTTCCAGTACCGCTACTTTGCGCTGCGCAAGATGCACTTCATGATGCGCGCGCGGGCGCTGGTGGCGTTCCCGGGCGGCTACGGCACCTTCGACGAGGTCTTCGACGCGCTGTGCCTGATCCAGACCCAGAAGATCCCGCCGCTACCCGTGGTGCTGGTGGGGCGCGAGTTCTGGAGGAAGGCGTTCGACGCCGAGTTCCTCGCCGCCGAGGGTGTGATCGACCCCGAGGACATGCACCTCTTCCGCTACGCCGAGACCGGCCAGGAAGCGTGGGAGCACATCGTCGAGTTCTGGCGCGGCTTCGGCGAGCACGTGATCCCCTGAGGCGGGGCGGTCGCGTGGGTGTGTAGGGGAGGGCGTCAGCCCTCCCGAGCTCGGGCGCACCGGCCCGCCGGAGGCGGGCCCTCCAGACCGAGGCGGGCGGGCGCCTACCGGGATCGACGACCCGGCGATGCGGGGCGCCGGTGCGTGTCGCCGGGCACGCGGCGCGTGCCCCTCCGGCGTGGGACCGGACGGCGCGCGAGGGCGTATCGGGAGGCTCGACGGGCCTCGGACGAATACCACAATTTGTGGCAGAAATAGCCACAAGTCGCCAGTAAAAATTGCCACAATCTGCCAGTTTTTTCGGCCCACGGCCCGCGTAATCCACGTGGATCTTGGCCAAAAACCGGCCCCAGCGGGCCCCGAACCGCCACCTGGGGCGGTTTCGAGCCGATTCGAGCCCCGCGCGCCGCCCCCCGCTCGTGAAATAAAGTCGGCCCGCCGCGCGTAATGCCGATCGAGGACGCGACGCTCCTCGGCCGGTCCGGACGGCGTGAATGACCCACTCTTCCCCCGACGCTCTCGACGAGCGCGACCTGGCGCGGCGAGCCGCGCTCGGGGAGGAAGCCGCGTTCGCCGAGATCGTGCGCCGGCACCAGGGAGCCGTGTACCGGCTGTGCCTGCGCTTCCTCTCGCCGGCCGACGCCGAGGACGCGGCCCAGGAGGCGTTCGTGAAGGCGTTCACCCATCGCACCCAGCTCGACCCCGAGCGGCCCGTGCTGCCGTGGTTGCTGACGGTGGCGCGGAACCTCGCGATCGATCGGGTGCGGCGCCGTCAGACCTCGCCCACCGAGCCGTCCGTGGAGGACGCCGATGCCCACGCCGATACCCGCGCGCCGAGCGCCGAGCGCGCCGCGATCAGCGCGCAGCGCACCGCGCGCCTGCGGCACGAGCTGGCCGCGCTGCCCGAAGGGCAGCGCGAGGCGGTGATGCTCTTCCACGTCGAGGGGCTCGCCTACAAGGACATCGCGACGGCGCTCGCGGTGCCGGTCGGCACGGTGATGACGTGGCTGCACCGCGCCCGCGGCCGGCTGCGCAAGGTGCTCGAAGCCGCTGAGGAGCTCGCACCATGAGCCACCTGACCGACGATCGTCTGTTCGAGCTGGGCCTCGAGCCCACAGCACCCGCCAGCGCCGCCGAGGCGGCGCACCTCGATACGTGCCCCGCGTGCGCGGCGCGGCTCGCCGCCGAACGCGAGCTGAGCCTGGCGCTCGGCGCGGACGACTTCCGGATCGAGCCGCCCGCCGACTTCGTGGCGCGCACCACCGCGCGCTTCCAGGCGGCGCGCGCGGAAGCGGCGGCCGCCGAGGCCGCCTTCGACGCCGCGTCGCGCGCCGCCGCCACCGTCGCGACGCCCGCCAAGGGCACCTTCCGGCCGCTGGTGTGGGCGCTCGCGGCGAGCGCGCTCTTCGCCGTCCCGGCGATCGCGCTGCTCGCCGCCAACGCCGCCGAGGTGGTCTCGCACGTCGTGATCGTCGCCAAGGACCTCATGGTGGTGATCTCGGCGCTCGCCCTCGCCGCCAGCAAGGTGCCGCTCGGCCCGATCTTCGTGGCGGCGTCGTCGGCCACCGTGCTGCTCGCGTGGAGCCTGGCGATGGGCCGTCTGCTGAATCTCTCCGACCGTGAAATAAGTCAGCCCGCTGCCGCGTAAGACGGGCAGTGGAGATGGGTGGTCCGAACATGAGCGCACGACGAACCGTTTCGATCCGGTGGCTAACCGCGAGCTCCTCCCTGGTGGCGCTGGTGGCACTCACGAGCGCGGCGCTCGCCCAGCCGAGCGCGCCGCCCCCTCCTCCGGCAGCGCCCGCAGCTCCCGCCGCGCCGGCGGCGCCCGCGGGTACCGGCCCGCGCGTCACCCTCGACATGCCCGACGCGTCGGTCCGCGAGGTCCTCGACGCGATCGCCGAGCAGACCGGGCTCTCGCTGGTCCTCACCAGCCCGGAGATCGCCGACGAGCACCAGGTCGCGCTCAAGGTGAAGGACATGCCGGTCGACGACCTGCTGCCGACGCTCGCCGATCAGGCGGGGCTCGTGATCGAGCACCGCGGCAACGCGCTCTTCGTGAGCGGCGGCGCGCCCGGCAAGCACCGCGCGCGCCACCGCGCCACGGCGAGGGTCGAGCACGCGCCGGCCGGACCCGAGCGCAGCTTCAAGATCACCATCGGCGACGACGGCGATCCCGACACCAAGGGCAACATCCACATCGACATCGAGCCCAACGAGCGCACCTCGATGGGCTCCGATGCGCTGGTGGACGTGGGCCAGACCGTCTCCGAGGCCACCGCGGTCGGCGGCTCGCTCACCATCAAGGGCCACGTCGACGGCGACGCGGTCGCGGTGGGCGGCTGGGTGACCCTCGAGCCGGGCGCCACCGTCGACGGCGACGTCGTCGCGGTGGGCGGCTCGGTGCGCGCGGCGAGCGGCTCGGTGATCAGCGGCGACGCGGTGTCGGTGGGCGGCGTGGTCGACGCCGACACCGGCGCCGTGATCGAGGGCGATCGCGTCCAGGTGGGCGGACGGCTGGGCGGCGTGGTGCTCGGCATCATCGGCCTCGCCAACGGCGCGCCCTTCGTGTTCCGGCTCTCGATGTGGCTGCTGCGCGTCGCGCTGTTCGTCGGCGCGGGCGTGCTGCTCGCCGCCTACGCGCCGGTGCGGATCGAGAACGTGCGCGGCTTCCTGACCCGGCGCCCGGGGCGTTCGGCGCTCGGCGGGCTCGGACTGGTGATCGGGATCGCGCCGCTGTGCTTCGTGCTGCTCGTCACCGTGATCGGCATCCCGCTGGTGCCGCTCGCGATCACCGCCTTCGCGTTCCTCTACCTGGTGGGCGCGACGGCGGTGGCGAGCATCCTCGGCGAGCGCATCCCGGTGCTCGCCGATCGCAAGGGCCCGGTGGTCACCGTGCTGCTCGGCCTGGCGCTGCTCGCGATCGTGAACGCGGTTCCTTATCTCGGCTCCCTGGCGGTGCTGCTCACCGTGACGGTCGCGGCGGGCGCCGCGCTGCTCTCGAAGTTCGGCCAGCCGGTGGTGATCCCGCCGGTGCCGGCCGCTCCCCCCTCACCCACGACGGCTCCGTCCGTGGCCACGTCCACGGACGAAGGAGAAGTGCGATGACCCTCGACACCCTGACTCACCTGCTCGGCTTCACGCCCGCGATCACCGCCGCCGCGATGTTCGGTCTGTCGATCCTGATGGGGCGCGTGGCCTTCGAGCCGGTCGCCGAGCCGCGCTACCGGCTACGCCGCGAGCGGCCCCGGCTGCGCACGATCGCCGGGCTCGGCAGCGGCGCGGCGCGCGAGGCCGAGCGAGCCCACGGCACCCGCGATGCGGCGTGAGGGACCCGATCGTGACGACCCACTCGCATCCCGGCGGGCTCGCGCCCGCCGCTACACCTGCGGTGCGTACAGGGATCGACCGTTGGAGCGGAGCGGACGCCGGCGCGCGAACGACCGGCTGGAGGGCGGCCGCTTCGTCGGCCGCCCCAACCCCTTCCTGGGGTCGTCGACGAAGCACGCGTGCCGAGCCGCCCGGGATTCCGCCCGCCGCTACTCGCCTTTGACCTCGAGGGATTTGCCGAACTCGGCGAGCGACTGCTTCTCCCGCAGCGCGCCGCAGAGCCGGGTGGCTTCGATCGCCTGCGCGACGTTCCGGGGTCCGCCCTCCTCGTCGGCCAAGCGCTTCTCCCACACCCGCTGGAAGTCCTGCGCGTCATCAATCGAGCACTGGCCCTCGCGATAGAGCCAGCCGGTGTAGCCGCGCCACATCGACGGCACTCGCGCCAGGAGCCGCTCCTTGTTCTGACGCATCCATGCCCGTCCGGCGGCGCGGTTGTCGGGCCAGAACATGTAAGTGTCGACGACGTCGTGGAGCTCGTCGGGCCGGACCTTGGGATCGAGGATCAGCGCGAACACCGCCTGCGCGGTACCCGCGTCACGGCCCGCGGCGACCGCCTGGAGGATGTCGCCGCGCAGCACCCGGTCGTCGGTGGTGCCGAGCCGCGCCAGCAGCACCTTGCGCGCGGCGGCGCCGCGCTCCTGCACGTAGGCGACCAGCGCGAGGCGCCGCTGATCGGCGGCGATCGCGTCGGGGTTCCACGCCGCCGCGCTGCCGTCGCCCACGATCTCCTCGGCGCGCCCGGCGAGCTCCTTGCGGAGCGCGGGATCGTTCGCGGTCCCGAGCAGGAACTCGCTGACGCCCCGCCGCGCGAGGCGGGCGTCGGTGTCGTCGTCGGGCCTCTCGTCGAGGCCGAGCTTCGCGAGCACCGGACGGTAGATCGACTGGAGGTAGCGCTCGAGCTTGGTCCGCAGCGGCGCGGGGGTCGCGAGCTGGTCACGGATCCAGCGCACGTTCTCGAACGGCGCGCTGATGACCTCCCACGAAGCGCCCCTGGCGATGAGCGGGAGCGCGGCGAGGTACTCCTCGGTGGTCAGCGTGCCGGCGCCGTACGCCGCGTCGAGCGAGCCCACGTAGGCGAGCTGCTCGTTGGGCGTGAGCTCGTCGAAGTGCGCCGCGAGCCGCGCGCGCCGCTCGGGCTCGAGCGCGAAGCGGTAGTAACCGGCGGCGTCGGCGTTCGGCATCACCCAGTCGGGGCAGTCGTCGAGGGTGATGGCGCTCGCGAGCGTGGGCTGCGTGAGCAGCATGCAGGCGCGCTCCTGCCACGTCTCCGTGGCGGCGCGGATGCACACCGGGATGCCCCACTTCTGGTCGGCGCTCGCGGTGGATCCGAGCGGCAGCGAGCGCTTCTGGCTCAGGCTCACCTGGCCCACCGCGCCCTCGCAGTGGACCTTCACGTCCACCAGCGGCACGCCCGGCTGCTCGGTGAAGCTCAGGAACGCGTTCACGACCGCCTCGGGCTCGTCGGTGGCCGCGGCGATCGAGCGCATCAGGTCGGCGCTGGTGGCGTTGCCGCCGGCGAAGCGCTTGATGTGGGCGCGGATCGCGTCGCGGAAGCGCTCCTCGCCCACGTACGCCTCGAACATCGAGAGGACCGCGCCGCCCTTGGCGTAGCTGAT
>CAYMQR010000135.1:0-2634 GCA_964392195.1 uncultured bacterium
CCTCAAACCCATCATCCTCAATCACAACGAAGGCCCGACGCTCTCCGTCGTCGGGTAGCCGCTCGATCGCGCGCGCCCGACGACGGGGGATGGAACCCCCGCCACTACGATGTTCTTCGTAGCGCGGGGGGCTCCGTCCCCCCGCGGCGCTTCGCTTGCGCTCGATTTCTTCACAGCCTCGGAGCCGCCTCGAGGCAAGGCCCCGCCAAGTTGCCCACGGCTGCGTCCGGGGTGAGCGAGGCGCGCGAGGGATCGGGCGGCCACGGGGGCGGAGACGATTTCGCGCCGCGCCCCGCGGAGATCGCCCGGAGTGCGTCACGATGCGGTGACCCGCGCTCTCCGCCGAGCTCCGGCCTCGACCGCTTCGCGCTCACTTTTGCCAATGCAATCGCGCGGTTCCTGTCCCGAGAGGCGGGCGGCGCGCGGCTTGAAAGGCGCATGCCCCATGCTACGGTGCGCGCAGGCGAGGCTCGTCCGCACACCGTGGCTTGACCCGTTTCCAGTCACCTTCGAGAGGGGAGACCGATGACGACCATCGAGGACGTCCGTGCGCGAGAGATCCTGGATTCACGTGGCAATCCGACGGTGGAGGTGGACGTCCTGCTGGAGTCGGGTGTGGTCGGGCGAGCGGCGGTGCCGTCCGGCGCCTCGACCGGTGAGCACGAGGCGGTCGAGCTTCGCGACACCGAGCGCAAGCGCTTCCTCGGCAAGGGCGTGAAGGGCGCGGTCGCCAAGGTCCACGAGGAGATCGCACCCGAGCTGATCGGCAAGGACGCCGCCGATCAGTCCGACGTCGACGCCGCGCTCATCACCCTCGACGGCACTCCCAACAAGAGCCGCCTGGGCGCGAACGCGATCCTCGGCGTCTCCATGGCCGCCGCGCGCGCCGCCGCCAACGCCGTCGGCCTGCCGCTCTACCGCTACCTCGGCGGCATCTCGGCGCGGGTCCTGCCGGTGCCGATGATGAACGTGATCAACGGCGGCATGCACGCCGACAACGGCATCGACTTCCAGGAGTACATGATCATGCCGGTGGGCGCGCCGAGCTTCTCGGAGGCGCTGCGCTGGGGCACCGAGGTCTTCCACACCCTCAAGAAGATCCTCCACAAGAAAGGCCTCTCGACGGCGGTCGGCGACGAGGGCGGCTTCGCGCCCGCGCTCGGCGACAACGAGGCGCCGCTCAAGATGCTCGTGGAGGCGATCGCGGCGGCGGGGCTCGAGCCCGGCAAGGACGTGGCGCTGGCGATGGACCCGGCGGCGAGCTCGTTCTACTCGCCCGAGAAGAAGCGCTACCAGCTCAAGGCGGCGGGCAAGGACGTGACGTCGGCGGACATGGTGGCGATCTGGACCGACCTCGCGAGCCGCTACCCGATCGTCTCGATCGAGGACGGGCTCGCCGAGGACGACTGGGACGGCTGGCTCGCGCTCACCAAGGCGATCGGCGACAAGGTCCAGCTCGTCGGCGACGACCTCTTCGTGACCCAGGTGAAGCGCCTCGAGATGGGCATCGAGCGCGGCGTCGCGAACAGCGTGCTCATCAAGGTGAACCAGGTCGGCACGCTCACCGAGACCTGCGACACCGTGCGCCGCGCCACCCAGGCGGGCTACACCTCGGTGGTCTCGCACCGCAGCGGCGAGACCGAGGACACCACCATCGCCGACCTCGCGGTGGCGCTCGGCGTGGGCCAGATCAAGACCGGCTCGGCGTCGCGCACCGACCGCATCGCCAAGTACAACCAGCTCCTGCGCATCGAGGAGCAGCTCGGCAGCTCGGCGATCTACCCGGGACGCGCGGCGTTCCGCGTCAAGATCTGAAGCGCGGCCCGGCACGGAACGTCCGGCGCCTCGAGCCACCATGCGGGTCGCGATCCTCGGCACGTCGTCGCACGTGCCGACCGCGACCCGCGACACCACCTCGCTCCTGGTCCGTCCCGCGGCGGGCTCGCCGATCCTGGTCGAGGCGCCCGGGGCGGTGGTCCGCAAGCTGCGCGCGCAGGGCGTCGATCCGCGCGCGCTCGAGCGGGTGATCCTCACCCACGACCACACCGACCACGTCTACGGCTTCCCGCACCTGATCCACGCCTTGTGGCAGCACCGCGGACGCCTCGACGTCCACGCGCCGCCGAAGACGGTGCGGACCGCCGAGGCGCTGCTCGCCACCCTCGGCCTGGGCGGCGAGGACTACCCCGCGCTCGCCTTCCACGCTCTCGAGCCCGACGCCGAGCCCAGGCTGCTCCTCGAGCACGGCGGCGTGACGGTGCGCTGCGTGCGCTCGGACCACCCCCGCACCACCTTCGCGCTGCGCTTCGACGAGGCGGCGAGCGGGGCCTCGCTGGTCCACTCCTCGGACACCCGCCCGTGCGCCGCGATCACCGAGCTCGCGCGCGGCGCCCACACGCTGGTCCACGACTGCGCCGTGCCGCACCGCCTCCTCGACCTGGTCGGGCGCTACCACAGCACCGCGCGCGAGGCCGGCGAGGTGGCGACCGCCGCGGGGGTGAAGCGGCTGGTGCTGATCCACCTGCACTCGGTCCTCGGCTTCGACGAGCGCGAGCTCGTGGACGACGCCCGCGCCACGTTCGCCGGCACGGTCGTGGTGCCCGCCGACGGCGACGAGCTCGGCTTCGACGACGG
>CAYMQR010000135.1:2734-10466 GCA_964392195.1 uncultured bacterium
CCCCGCCCCGTCAGTGGGTGGCGGTGCTGAGCGGTGCGCCGCGGGTGCGGAGCGGGATCTCGAGCTCGCACGCGACGCCGCTCGGCAGGAACTCGAGGGCGACCCTCCCCGCCAGCTCGTATTCGACGAAGTCGCGCACCAGCGCGAGCCCGGTGCCTTCCAGGATCCGCGACGGCACCGGCGGACCCTCGGCTTCGCGCCACGAGATCCTCACACGGTCCCGGTCCGGCAGGTCCCAGCCCAGCAGCACGCGCCCGCCCGGCACCGAGAGCGAGCCGTGCTTCACCGAGTTGGTGGTGAGCTCGTGGAGGCTGAGCGCGAGCGGTAGCGCCACGAACGGCGGCAGCCGCACCGACGGGCCGCTGGCCCGCACCCGGTCCTCCGCGGCGAACGGCGAGAGCACCTCGTACACCAGCTCGTCGAGGTGGACCCCCTCCCACCGGCCGCGGGCGAGCGCCTCGTGGGCGCGCGCCATGAGGCGGATCCGCGCGCCGAGCGTGTCCCGGAACGCCTCCACGCTGTTGGCCGAGCGGCTGGTCTCCTCGGTGAGCGCGACCACCGTCGCGAGCGCATTCTTCACCCGATGGTCGAGCTCCGCCATGAGGCGCCGCTGGTGCTCCTCGATCCGCTTGCGCTCGGTGATGTCGGTGACCATCGCCAGCCCGCCGACCACGCGTCCCTCGGGATCGGTGATGGGGCTGGTGCTGACGATCGCGTAGAGCAGCGAGCCGTCGGAGCGTCGGAACTGGAAGTCGAACTGGTCGCTCTTGCCCTGGACGCGGCGCTCGGCTTGCGCCTCGCCGGCGGCGCGCCAGTCGGGGTCGATGAAGTCCCAGACCGTGAGCGACAGCGCTTCCTCGCGGGTGCAGCCGAGCATGTCGGCCATGCGCTGGTTGAGGAACCGGCTGCGGCCGTCGGGGTCGGTGATCCACACGCCGTCGTTGGCGGTCTCGAGGATCCGCTGGTACCGCGCCTCGCTCAGGGCGAGCTCGGAGACGTTGCGGCGCGCATCGGTGACGTCGAGCCCCGTGCCGACGATCCAGCGCACCTCGCCGCCGGGGCCGAGCACCGAGGTGTTCGACCACGCGATCATCCGCCGCGCCCCGTCGCGGGTGACCCAGTGGTTCTCGTGGTTGGTGGGGAAGCGGCCGGAGGCGAGCTGCTGGAACGTCGCCTGGGTCGAGGCCAGCTCCTCGGGCGCGATCAGCGTCTCCCACAGGCTGGTGCCGATGATCTCCGCCGCGGAGTAGCCGGTGAGGCGCTCGCACGCGCGGTTGAAGGCGACCACCACCCCGCGCGGGTCGAGGATGATCACCAGCGCTTCCACGACGTCGAGGACCGCTTCGAGCAGGGCGCTCTCGGCCTGGGTCGGGTCGGCGGGCGCGGGCGGGTCGGGTCGGGTCGGCGGGCTCATGGTGGTCGACGGGGCGAGGGAGCCTCGAGAGGGCCGCACCGCTCGGGGACGGATCGTCCGGGACGGATCGGGAGCGCCGCCCGGCGCGCCGTGCGTGCCGGCGGGCACTCTGCCCGATCGGGCGTCCGGGGGCCAGCGCTCCCAGCGCGGTCCCGGGGCACCCGAGGTCCGGCACCGTCTTCGCACATCTATTCGATCGCCGTCCCGGCAGATTTGGATACGATGGTGTATCGAAGCTCGCGCGCGCCCGCGGCCCACCCACGGCCATGGTCCTCGAACCCGAGATCACCCCTCCCCGCCCCGGCGACGAGGCCTCGCCCGACATGACGGCGCGGTTGTTTCGCGGCGTTTCGCTGGCGAGCTCGATCATGCTGCTGGGGGTCGTGCTGCCGATCAACCTGCTGATGGGGTTGCCGTGGCAGCTCGACGTGACGCTCTTCGGGTTCGGCGCGGTGTCGCTGGGTTTTCACGTCCTCGCTCGTCGCGGGATCTACCTGTGCCGGTCGTTCCATGCGGGCCTGCTGATCACCCTCGATCTCGGGTGGCTGGTGACGGCGGGTAGCTCGGGCAGCGTCAACATGTGGCTCTACACGGGGGCGGTGGCCGCGGTGCTGTTCTTCCGCGGGCGCACGCGCGTCGCCGCGCTGGCGCTGTCCTTCGCCAACGGCTGCGTGCTCTACCTGGTGGAGCAGCGCTGGCCGGAGCTGGTGCGGCCGTACGCGGACCGCACCGAGCGCCTGCTCGACCTGGTGACCGGCTTCGTGTTCGCGAGCGCCACCTGCGCGATGGTGGTGTGGATCGTCCTCGACGCCTACCACCGCGAGCGCGGCGGCTCACCGAGGCCGTCGCGGAGCTCGAGCGCAAGGCGGCCGAGGTCCGCGCGCTGCGCGGGATGCTGCCGGTCTGTGCCTGGTGCAAGAAGGTGCGTGACGACAAGGGGCTGTGGACCCAGGTCGAGCGCTACCTGGCGTCGCTGCCCGACGTCCAGCTCACCCACGCGCTGTGCCCCGACTGCCAGGCGCGCCACTTCCCGGACATCCCGCTCGAGCCGTAGGCCGCGGCGAGGGTTCCATCTCCGCCTCGAGCCCGCGCGCCCTGGCGCTTCCGCTCAGAGCTGGACCTCGGCGACGTCCCGGATGCCGGCGAGGTCGAGCCCGTCGGCGAACCGCCACGCCATGAAGTCGATCCGGCGGGGGTAGGGGAAGTAGCGCGACGCGTAGAGCGCGCCGCTCGGGTAGTAGCCCTTGTTCCACTCGATGACGCCCGCGCAGCCGTGGGCGAGCGCGGCGGCGCCGAACGCGTCCAGGAACGTGCGCCGCTCGCGCAGCCCCAGCGCGTCCCAGCACACGTGGTTGAGCCACGCCCACGGCACCGCGCGCCGACCGACGTGGTCCACCGCCATCCAGCCGAGCACGCCGTCGACCCGGCCGTCGCGCTCCCACACCAGCGCGCGGGCGAGCGGTGGCGCGACGACCTCGCGGCGCACCTCGTCGGCGCTCCACAGGCGGCCGAGGGTGGCGCGGCGCGCCTGGGCGTCGAGCAGCTCGGCGATCCGCGGCGCGTCCTCGGCGCGCGCCTCGCGGATCGCCGGATGGGGAGCCGGACGGGGCGGGCGGTCGAGGGTCAGCGCCCTGAGCGCCGCGACCTCGTACCCCGTGAGCTTCTCGCTGGAGCGGATGGCGTCGAGGTCGAGCGCGCGCGCCACCACGTGCATGCGCTTGAGCCGGTCGAGCGGCGTGCCGCCGCTCGCGAGCGTGGCGAAGAGCTTGCTCGAGGTGTGGCCGGTCTCGAGATAGAAGAGCGTGAACTCGAAGCCGAAGCGGCGGTTGCGCTCGAGCGCTTCAGTGAACATCGCCCTGGCGATCCCCTGGCGCAGGCACTCCTTGCTCACCACCAGCGAGCACGACAGCGCCGCGCGCCGCTCGACGCCGCGCAGCGCCATGCGCCGTGGCAGGTTGAGCAGGAAGCCGACCGGCTGGTCGCCGCGGTAGGCCGCGATCGCGAGCTCGGGGTCGCCCGCCTGCGCGAGCAGGTGCGCGACCAGGTCCGGGCGGTAGAGGTTGGGATAGGAGTCGGCGCCGTACTCGTCGAGCCACGCCCGGCGCGCCATCGCCTCGAGCGCCTCGCGGTCGCCGCGGAAGGTCTCGATCGAGTAGCCGCCGACGCGAGGCATGCCGCGAGCAGACCATTTTTCCGCAACCGCGAAAACCCGTGGCCGCGAGCGCGCCACGGCGCGATGATCGGGAGCGGACCCGCTTTCCCCGACGAGGAGGCTTCGACATGCGAGACGTGGTGATCGTGGCGGCGCAGCGAACGGCGGTCGGCAGCTTCCAGGGCGCGCTCGCGAGCGTGACCGCGCCGCGGCTCGGCGCGGCCGCGATCCGCGCCGCCGTGGCGAAGAGCGGCGTCGCGCCCGAGGACGTGAAGCGCGTGGTCATGGGCTGCGTGCTGCCTGCCGGGCTGGGCCAGGCGCCCGCGCGCCAGGCGGCGCTCGGCGCGGGGCTGCCGCGCTCGGTGCCGTGCACGACGGTCAACAAGGTGTGCGGCTCGGGGCTCGAGTCGGTGATCGTCGCGGCGCAGGCGATCGCGCACGGCGACCACGAGGTGGCGGTCGCGGGCGGGATGGAGTCGATGTCGAACGCGCCGTTCCTGCTGCCCGCGCTGCGCGGCGGCGCGAAGATGGGCCACACCCAGGCGCTCGACTCGATGATCGTCGACGGGCTGTGGGACGTGTACGGCCAGCAGCACATGGGGCAGTGCGCCGAGCTCTGCGCGCGCGAGAAGGGCATCACGCGCGCCGACCAGGACGCGTTCGCCGCGGAGAGCTACCGGCGCGCGCTGGTCGCCCAGGCGAGCGGCGCGTTCCACGACGAGATCGCGCCCGTCACGGTGCCCGGCAAGAAGGGCGACACGGTGGTGGAGCTCGACGAGGAGCCCGGGCGCGGCAACGTCGACAAGCTGCCCGGGTTGCGCCCCGCCTTCGACAAGAACGGCACCGTCACCGCCGGCAACGCGTCGTCGATCAACGACGGCGCCGCCGCGATGGTGCTGATGTCCGCGGAGGCGGCGGCGCGCCGCGGCGCGCCGGTGCTGGCGCGGATCGTCGCCCACGGCTACCACGCCCAGGACCCCGAGTGGTTCACCACCGCTCCGATCGGCGCCATCGAGGCGGCTTGCAAGCGGGCGGGCTGGGACCCGCGGGCGGTGGAGCTGTGGGAGATCAACGAGGCGTTCTCGGTGGTGTCGCTGGTGAACCAGCGCGGGCTCGACCTCGACCCGGGGCGGATCAACGTCCACGGCGGCGCGGTGGCGATCGGCCATCCCATCGGCGCGTCCGGGACCCGGATCCTGGTCACGCTGCTTCACGCCATGAAGACGCGGGGTTGCAGGACCGGCGGGGCGTCGCTCTGCATCGGGGGTGGGGAGGCGATCACGCTCTTGGTCGATCGGGAGCCGAGTTGAGGGTTTGATCGCCGAGTTTCGGCAGCGCTGGTCGGATCGATCGTCAGGTTGATGTCGAGATCGCCATGTTTATCGGTCGGATCCGGATCGATCGGGCAAAGTCGGTCGGTTGAATCGATCTTCCCGGCGGTTTCGTTCAGCCAAGGCGTCGAGTTGGCTAGACGGATCGCGTTTCGGGTGCTACGGTTTCGGCCACGGATCGCCTTGGCGTGCCAACATGGGCCGTCGAGGCAGAAAGTGAGCCTCCGATGACCGAGATGACACCCCATGCCGTCATGACCGGCGGCCAAATGGTCATGCGCTGCCTGGAGCGGGAAGGCGTCGAGTACGTCTTCGGCTACTCCGGCGGTGCCGCGATGCCGATCTTCGATGCACTCGTCGATTCCAAGATCAAGTTGATCCTGGTCCGCCACGAGCAGGGCGCCACCCACATGGCGGACGGCTACGCCCGCTCGAGCGGCCGCCCGGGCGTCGTTCTCGTCACCTCGGGCCCCGGCGCGACCAACTGCGTGACCGGCCTGCTCACGGCGCTGATGGACTCGGTGCCGATGATCGTGCTCACCGGCCAGACCATCACCAGCATGCTCGGCAAGGACGCCTTCCAGGAGGCGGACGTCACCGGCATCACCTACCCGGTGGTCAAGCACAGCTACCTGGTCAAGAACGCCAACGACATCCCGCGGGTGATGAAGGAGGCGTTCTTCATCGCCACCACCGGCCGCCCCGGTCCGGTCCTCATCGACCTGCCCAAGGACGTGACCCAGGGGCCGTGCTCGGCGGGCTTCGTCGACGAGGTGAAGCTGCCCGGCTACCACGTCCCCGGCCGCGCCGAGCCCGAGCTCCTCGAGAAGACCGCCGCGTACTTCGCGAAGTCGAGGAAGCCGCTGCTCTACGTCGGCCACGGCGCGGTGCTCGCGAACGCCGGTCCGGCGATCATGCGCCTCGCCGAGCGCCTCCAGGCGCCGATCGCCAACACCCTGCTCGGCAAGGGCGCCTGCCCGGAGGACCACCCGCTGCACCTCGGCATGCTCGGCATGCACGGCACGGCGTACGCCAACAAGGCGGTCGGCGACTGCGACCTCATCATGGCGATCGGCGCGCGCTGGGACGACCGCATCACCGGCAAGCTCAGCGAGTTCTGCAAGGACGCGGTCAAGATCCACGTCGACATCGACCGCGCCGAGTTCAACAAGGTGATCAGGCCGGACGTCTCGCTCGCCGGCGACGCGCGGCTGGTGGTCGAGGACCTGATCCCGCTGGTCAACCGCCTCGACACCGACGAGTGGCTCAAGGGGCTCAACGAGTGGCGCAAGATCCACCCGCTCAAGTACCCGAAGAAGGGCGGGCTGCGCGCCCAGCAGGTGCTCGACCGCCTCGACAAGCTCGGCGGGCGCGACGCGATCGTCACCACCGACGTCGGCCAGCACCAGATGTGGGCGGCGCAGTTCTGCCGTACCACCAAGAACCGCCACTGGCTGTCGTCCGGCGGCGCCGGGACGATGGGCTTCGGCTTCCCGGCGGCGGTCGGCGCCCAGCTCGCCAACCCCGGCAAGAAGGTGTGGGCGATCTGCGGCGACGGCGGCTTCCAGATGACCATGGCCGAGCTCGCCACCGCGCAGCTCAACAAGATCCCGGTCAAGGTGCTGATCATCAACAACCACTACCTGGGCATGATCCGGCAGTGGCAGGAGCTGTTCTTCGACGGACGGCTCTCCGGCGCGGACCTCGAGGGCAACCCGGACTTCGTGAAGATCGCCGCCGCCTACGACATCCCGGGCTGGCACATCCGGCGCGCCGCGGACGTCGACAAGGTCCTCAAGAAGGCGATGGCGTACAACGACGGGCCGTGTCTGGTGAACGCCGAGGTCGTCAAGGAGGACAACGTCTTCCCGATGATCCCGGCGGGCGCCGCCTACAAGGACATGATCATCGAGCGGCCCAAGTACAAGCTCGAGAAGCCCTCGGGAAGCACCTGATCCAAAGCAGCCCGTCGACGAACACGTAGCGCGGGGGCTCGTCCCCCGCTGAGAGGAAATGCCCATGGCCACCGCTACCGCCACCAGCACCGCCGCTTCCACGGTGGTGGCGCAGCTCCCCGCCGCGGCGGGCGCGCTCCACACCATCAGCCTGCTGGTCGCCAACAAGCCCGGCGTGCTGGTGCGCGTGGCGCTGGTGTTCGCGCGGCGCGGCTACAACATCGAGTCGCTGGTGGTGTCACCGGCGATCTCGGTGACCGGCGTGGAAGGGCGCGCGGGCGAGTTCTCGCGCATGACGATCACCTGCTCGGGCGACGTCGAGACCCTCGAGCAGATCATCAAGCAGCTCGAGAAGCTGATCGACGTCGTCCACGCCATCGACCACACCGGCCAGGCGGTCATCGAGACCGAGGTGGCGCTGGTCAAGGTGAAGGTCGCGCTCGAGGCGCGCACCACGGTGCTGCAGATCGTCGAGCACTACCGCGCGCGGGTGGTCGACTACGGCACCGACTCGATGATCGTGCGGGTGGTCGGCGACAGCGTCAAGCTCGACTCGTTCATCAACCTGGTGATGCCGTTCGGCATCATCGAGCTGGTGCGCTCGGGCAAGATCATCATGAGCCGAGGGCTCGAAGAGACGTGATCGCGCCGAGAGGCGCGGTCGTCGACGTGGGATCGCGATAGGTGGCCGCCGAGGGACCGGCGGCCCTCCACGGTCCGTGGAGCGCGCCCGCTCCGTCGGGCGCCGGCGTTCCCCGGGTCGTCGACGAAGCGCCGACGCTCCAGACGCCGCGTCAGGCCCGCGGGGTGTCGCCGGTGCTGCACGTGCCGCCGCCACCGCCGGTGGGGTCGGACGCGCCGCAGTTGGGGCACGAGCCGT
>CAYMQR010000136.1:0-10430 GCA_964392195.1 uncultured bacterium
GCCAGTCGCGGCGGTACCCGCCGCGGGTGAGCCACGCCCTGTCGGCGGGCTCGTGGATGGTGAGCTCGGTGCGGGCCGGATCGACGGGGGGCTCGCTCACCCGGATGGGGCGGCACGCGTTCGCCGGGTCGAGCCCCCACGCCAGCGCGGCGAGCGGGTTGTCGCGCACACTCCACAGCCGCTCCGGGCAGAAGTCGACGTCGGGGCTCGCGAACCAGCTCGTCCAGCCGAGGTAGAACGGCGCTGCGTTGACCGCGATCGAGCACGCCGCCGCGGCGGCCACCACCACGCGGGCCGAGCGCCTGGTCGCGATCCGGCCGAAGCCGTACCAGCCGAGGGCCGCGACCAGTGGCACGCTCTCGATGAGGTAGCGGGGGCCCCACACCCACCCGCCGTGCCAGGTCGCGACGGTCGGGTAGCCTTTGGCGTAGCTGCCGCTCGCGGCGTGCACCAGCAGCAGCCCCGCGAAGCCGAGCGCGTAGCATCCGCGCAGCACGAACGTGCTCGGCCCGGCGCCCCGCGCGAGACCGAGGAGCGCCAGCGCCGCGACGGGTGAGTAGAGCAGCAGCCCGTGGGACGGGCTCACCAGCATCCCCGCGATCCCCTCCGGCAGCCACGCCCACGGTGAGATCCGCGCCGCGGCGTCCGCGTAGCCACCCAGCGGGTTGCCGAACAGCGCCCAGTTGTACGCGACCAGCGCCGCCATCGAGGGCGACGCGCCGAGCGCCAGCCAGCCGATCGAGCGGCGCTCGCGGATCGACGCCGCCAGCGCCAGCGCGCCGGCCAGCAGGATCGTCGGGGTGCGGATCAGCACCAGCAGGCCGAGCGGTACGCCGAGCCACCGCAGGCGGGGCGGCTCGTCGCGCCACGCCCGCTCCAGGATCGCCACGCACCACGCCACGAGCGGCAGCGCGAAGGTGTGCTGCCAGACGTCCTGGGCCGCGATCGGCCACACGCTGGTGCCGAACCCGGCGATCACCGCGGTGGCGAGGGCGCGGCGCGGCGGGCCGAGCCGCGCGAAGGTGAGGTAGAGGATGGTGATGGTGCCGGCGCACGCCAGCGCGCCGAGCCAGCGCGCGATCTCCCGGCGGGCCCCTTCGTCGGTGAGGACCGGCGCGCCGAGCGCGTCGGCGAGCGCGTAAACGGGCACCAGCAGGAAGGCGCCCCCCGGCGGGAAGCGCGAGTACACGTGGCCGCCCGCCGCCTTGAGGAAATACGGCGGGTCCGCGAGGTCGACCCCCGGAAGCTCGTCGAGGTCGAGGTCGTGATCGCGGACGATGCTGGCGGCGAGCAGCCGCGCCGGGATCGTGTCGCCGAGGTCGGGGTGCGCGCCGCCGAAGCGGAACGCCGCCGTCGCGATCACGAACAGCAGCGCGGCGCTTTTGGTCACGGAGGTGGCGAGGCTCGGTTCCCCGGGGTTGGCGGGCGCCGGGCCGATGCGCCAAACATCGCGTGTCCGCGCGAGGCTTCTCAAGGAAAATCGACCGGCGGGCGGAGAGGCGATGGATATCGATCACGTGGTGCTGTGGGTGGACGATCCGGCGCGGGCGCTCGCCTTCTACGTCGGGGTGGTGGGGCTGGCCGCGGTGCGGGAGGAGCAGTTCGCGCGCGGCGAGGCGCCGTTCCCGAGCGTGCGCGTCGGCGAGCGTACGCTGATCGACCTCATGGCGCGTGGCGGAGCGGAGGTGGTGCGGGCGTTCACCGGCGAGCACGGCGAGCGCGCCGCGGGCGGACGGCTCAACCACGTGTGCCTGGCGATGGGCGCGAGCGAGCTGGCCGCGCTGCGCGAGCGGCTCGCCGCGCGGGGCGTGGCGTCCACCGAGGTGCCCGTGCCGTCGTTCGGGGCGCGCGGGCACTCGAGCGCCGCCTTCTACTTCCAGGATCCCGACGGCAACGTCGTGGAAGCGCGCACCTATGACGCGTGAGTTCCGCGACGCGGTCGTGCTCAGCGACCTGCATCTGTGGAACCCCGACGAGCCGCGCTACCGCGCGGCGCTGCGTTTCCTCCGCGAGGTCCCGCGCGAGGTCGACCTGGTGGTAGTGCTCGGCGACCTCTTCGACTTCTGGATCGCGGCCAACGAGCTGCTCGCGGAGCGCTTCGCGGACGTGATCGCGGCGCTCGCCGGCCTGCACGCCCGCGGCGTCACGGTGCTCTACTGCGAGGGTAACCACGACCTCTACCTCGAGCCCCACTTCGGCGCCGTGGTGGGGCTCGACACGTTCACCGGCGAGCGGCTCGTCACGGTCGCGGGGCGGGTCGTGAACCTCTCGCACGGCGACCTCGTGAACCCCCACGATCGCGGCTACCTCTTCCTGCGCTGGCTGCTGCGCACGCCGCTGGTGCGGTGGCTGGAGCGCGTCGCGCCCGCGGAGGTCGCGGTGGCGATCGGCGAGCGCGCCAGCCGCAAGTCGCGCGGCTTCACCGCCCGCAAGAGCGACCCGATCCGCGAGCTCAGCCACGCCTACGCGCGCGAGCGCATCGAGCGCGGCGCGGACGTGGTGGTGATCGGCCACACCCACCGGCCCGAGCGCACCGAGCTCACCGCCGCCGGCGGGCGCAAGGGGCTCTACCTCAACACCGGCTACTGGCCGCCCGACGGCCGCGCGACCTGGGCGCGCCTCAACGCCAACGGCGTCCACCTCTACGAGCTGGCGCCCGAGCTCGCGCCGGCGACCGGGAGCCACCCATGACGATCACGCTCTACGGCATCCCGAGCTGCGACACCTGCCGCAAGGCGCGCGCGTGGCTCGCCGCGCGAGGCGCCGGGCACGCGTGGGTGGACCTGCGCGAGTCGCCGCCCGCCGCCGCGAAGGTCGAGGCGTGGGTCGGTGCGCTCGGGGCCAAGGCGCTGCGCAACACCAGCGGTGGCAGCTTCCGCGCGCTCGGCCCCGACAAGGACGGATGGAGCGACGCCCGGTGGAGCGCGGCGTTCGCCCGCGACCCGATGCTCATCAAGCGCCCGGTGCTGGAGGTCGACGGCCGGCCGGCCGCGGTCGGCTTCAAGCCCGAGGTGTGGGAGAAGCTGCTGACGGCGGGGTGAACCACGCGAAAGGCCGGGCGGCTGCGAGGGACCGCTGCCCTCCAGGCCTTACGATCGTGGTGGAGGGCCGCGATCCTTCGCGGCCGCTGCCGCTCACGGCACCGGCGCGGTGGCGTCGTCGGGCGCGGGCGTGACGGGGGCCTCGGGAGCGTCGGGGATCGGGGGCTTGCCGGCCTCGGCGGAGGGCTGCGAGACGGCCGGGCCGCTCGGGCCGAGCTTGAAGTCGCTCGGCAGGTCCACCTTGCGCACCACGTGCGCCTCCTCGAGGAGGCGCTGGTACCAGCGCTTGTAGGTGCGCTCGAGGGCGGTGGCGAGGAGCTTCTCGCGGATCGAGCTCTTCACCTGGTCGAGCGGCGGCGCGCCGCCGGCGAGCTTCTCCTCGACCTGCAGCACGTGGACGCCGCCGCCCGACTCCACCGGGCCGCCGATCTCGCCCGCGCCGAGGGCGACCGCCGCGGCCTCGAGCTCGGGGCGCAGCTTGCCGCGCTCGAACACGCCGAGGTCGCCACCTTCCTCGGCGCCCGGCCCCTTGGAGAAGCGCTTCGCGAGGTTGCCGAAGATCGACGGGTCGGCGACGGCGCTCGCCTTGATCTCCTTCGCCTTGGCCATCACCTCGGCCTTGTCGTCGGCGGAGGCGAGCGGCGGGTAGGGCAGGTAGATGTCGCGCAGGTGCACGCGCTCGGCGACCGACAGCTCGCTCTTGTGCTCGTCGTAGTACTTCTGGATGTCGGCTTCCTCGACCACCACGCGCGGCCGCACCTCGACGTCCACCACCCGCCGGCGCTCGAGCTCGGCGCGGATGCGGTCGCGGTACTCCTCCTTCGAGAGCCCCTGCTTCTCGAGCATCGCGTCGATCTGGTCGGGCTTGACGCCTGAGCGCGCCAGCATGCCCTCGAGCGCGTCCTGGACCTCGGCGTCGCTCACGCTGATGCCGACCCTGCGCATGTGCTGGCGCAGGATCTCGCGCTCGATCAGGCCGTCGAGCTCCTTGCCGAGCATCGCGTCGTCGATCGGCTGCGGGTTGCCGGTGGCCTTGGCGACGATCTCGGCGCTGCGGCGCACCTCGGACATCAGGATCGGCTCGGGGCCGACGGTCGCGGCGATGCGCTCGATCACCGCGCCGTCCGCCGCGCTCGCGGGGCTGGCCGCGGGTGCCGGCGACGGGAGGGTGGCGAGCGCCGCGACGGCGGCGAGCCCGGCGGCGCGGGTGAAGCGCATGGGGCGCGCGCGATCAGCAACCACTCGACGGACGAACCTCACGAATCACCTCCAGGGTCCCACAGGGCGTCGAACGACGAGGATTCGGGGAGCGGATCCGGCTCGGCTTCGGGCTCCGGGGCCGGGCCGGCGGCCGGCGCGGCGCTGGTGCCCGGCTCGCCGGGCGCCTTTCGTAACACGGCTTGCGGCGCGGCGGAGTGCCGTGACGCGAGCTCGGGCGCGTCGCGGCGGGGGCGCTCGGGCGGCGGCTCGCGCCCCAGGAGCTCGGCGAGCAGGTTGCGGAGCAGCCGCGCGCTCTCGGGCCAGGTCACGCCGGGCATCTTGAGGGACAGGTGGCCGTCGGGGTGGATCTGGAGCTCGCCGGGCTGCTGGCCGCGGCGGCGCTGCGCCACGTCGACGAAGCGCTTGGGCTCGATCGGGGCGCGCTCGTGGAACCTCACCGTGATCGAGCTCTTGTCCTGGCGTGCGAAGGTCGCGCCCGCGCGCCTCAGGTCGCATTTGACGGACATCACGGCGAACAGATTCTCCGCCTGGGATGGCAGCCGGCCGAAGCGGTCGATCCACTCCCAGCGGATCTCGTCGAGCTCGTCGTCGCCGCGGGCGCGGGCGATCTGGCGGTAGGCGATCACGCGCTCGCCGGCGTCCGGCACGTAGACGTCGGGGAGGAAGGCCTCGACGGGGAAGTGGATCTCGGGGTCGAGGTCGAGCTCGGGCTCGCGTCCGTCGAGCTCGGCCATCGCCTCCTCGACCATCTGCTGGTAGAGCTCGAAGCCGACCGCCGCGATCTGCCCCGACTGCTCCTTGCCGAGCAGGTTGCCGGCGCCGCGGATCTCGAGGTCCTCGAGGGCGAGGCGGAAGCCCGCGCCGAGGTCGGTCAGGCCACGCAGCGCCTCGAGCCGGCGCACCGCGTCGGCGGTGATGCGGTTCTCGTCCGGAACCAGCAGGTAGCAGAACGCCTGCACCGGGCCACGGCCGACGCGGCCGCGCAGCTGGTAGAGCTGCGCCAGCCCGAAGCGGTCCGCCTGGTTGATGAGGATCGTGTTGGCGTGGGGGATGTCGAGGCCGGACTCGATGATCGCGCTGGTGACGAGCACGTGGACGTCGCCGTGGACGAAGCCGAGCATCGCCTTCTCGAGGGTGCCCGGCGTCATCTGCCCGTGAGCCACGGCGAACCGGGCCTCCGGCACCAGCGCCTCGAGGGTCTTCGCCTGCGCGTCGATGGTCTCGACGCGGTTGTGGACGAAGAACACCTGGCCGCCGCGGGTGAGCTCGCGGCGGATCGCGTCCTGGACCAGCGCCTCGTCGTAGCGCGACACGAAGGTGCGGATCGCCTGGCGGTCCTCGGGCGGGGTCGCGATCACGCTCAGGTCGCGCAGCCCGGAGAGCGACATGTGGAGCGTGCGGGGGATGGGCGTGGCGGTCATCGAGATCACGTCGGCCTGGGTGCGCAGGCGACGCAGCTTCTCCTTGTGCGCGACGCCGAAGCGGTGCTCCTCGTCGATGATGACGAGGCCGAGGTCGCGGAAGCGCACGTCGGCGCCGAGCAGCCGGTGGGTGCCGATGATCACGTCCACGGTGCCCTTGCGCAGCCCCTCCAGCACCTGCTTGGTGTCGCTCGCGGTGCGGAAGCGCGACACCGACTCGATGTTGACCGCCTGGCCCTTGAAGCGCTCGCGGAAGGTCTGGAAGTGCTGCTGCGCGAGCACGGTGGTGGGCACCAGCACCGCGACCTGCTTACGGTCGAGCACCGCCAGGAACGCGGCGCGCATGGCGACCTCGGTCTTGCCGTAGCCCACGTCGCCGCACACCAGGCGATCGGTCGTCATGGGCTTCACCATGTCGCCGAGCACCTCCTCGATGGCGCGCGCCTGGTCGGGGGTCTCCTCGAACGGGAACGCGGCGGCGAACTCGTGGAACGCGGCGTCGGGCGCCGCGAACGCGTGGCCCTGGGCGAGCTTGCGCGCCGCGTAGAGGTTGGCGAGCTCGCCCGCCATCTCGAGGACCTGCTTGTGGACGCGGTCCTTGGTGCGCGCCCAGCCGGCGCCGCCGAGCTTGGAGAGGGTGGCGGCGCCGCCGTCCTCGCCGGCGCCCACGTAGCGCTCGACGCGCTCGATGCGGTCGACGGGCAGGTAGAGCCGGTCGCCGCCCGCGTACTCGAGCTGCAGGAAGTCGCCGGTGATGCCGCCCGGCGCCATGGTCTTGAGGCCGCGGTAGATGCCGATGCCGAAGTCGCGGTGGACGACGTGGTCGTTCTCGGAGAGCTCGCCCAGGTTGAGCGACGGCGTGTCGCGCTTCCTGCGGCGGGTGGCGGTGTGGCGCTTGCGGCCGAAGATCTCCTCGTCGACCACCACCACGACGCCGAGCTCGGGCCAGCGCCAGCCCGCCGACAGGCTGCCCACGGCGACGCGGATTGCGCCGCCGCGCGGCGCGAAGCGCGGCGAGAGCGACGGCAGCTCCTCGATCCCCGTCCGCGTGACCGGCAAGCCGCGCCCGCCGAGGAGCTGCTCGAGGCGCGCCGCCTGGCCCTCGGAGGAGGCGAGCACGAGCGGCGAGAGGTCGCGCTCGAGCCATTCCGCGAAGCGCGCCGCGACGGGGTCGAAGCTGTCCTGGCCGGGCACGTCCCTGGGGACCGGCGGCTCGCCGAGCCCCCACTCGATCTTGATGGTGGTGAAGGCGGGGTCGTCGAGCGGGTCGAGCTCGATCGCGGGCGGCGCGGCGATCAGCGGCTCGAGGCTCGCCTCCCGGTCCCAGAAGTCGTCGGCGGGGAAGTAGAGCCGCCCCGACTCGGAGATGCCGTCCTCCCAGCGGCGCAGCGCCTCGCGGGCGTCGGACCAGGCGCGGCCGATGAGGAGCGGCTGGTCGACGATCAGCGGATCGCCCGGCTCGCGGTAGCTCGCGACCGGCACGCGCTCGTCCTCGAACGCGGGCCAGTAGGCCTCGATGCCGGGCGCTCGCAGCTCGGCGCGGATCGAGTCGATGAGCGCGTCGCGGACCAGCTTGGGGACGCCGAGGCGGTCCGCGCGCTCCTTGATGCGCAGCGCCGCGCGCTCGATGCGCTCCGGCGTGAAGAGCACCTCGCGGCACGGGCCGAGGCGCGCGTGGCGGACGGCGTCGAGCGAGCGCTGGGTGTCGGGGTCGAAGGTGCGCAGCGACGCGAGCACGTCGTCCTCGAGCTCGACGCGCAGCGGCAGCTCGTGGTCGGGCGGGAAGACGTCCACGACGCCACCCCGCACCGCGAACTCGCCCACCGACTCGACGCGCTCGAGGCGCGAGTAGCCGGCGCGGGTCAGCGCCGCCACCAGCGCGTCCCACGCCAGCGCCCGGCCGGGGATCAGCGCCAGGCTCGCGTCGCGCAGCTTGTGTGGCGGCAGCACCCGCTGGAAGAGCGCCTGGACCGGCGCCACGACCACGCTGTGCTCGCGCGCGACCAGCGCCGTGAGCGCGCCGAGGCGCTCGAAGGCGCCTGCGGCGTCGGGGGAGAGGCGGCCGTCCGGTGGATCGGACCAGCCCGGGATCACCCGCACCGGCACGTCGAGGGAGCGGGCGGCGAGGAACGTGGCGACGTCGTCGCGCAGCGCACGCGCGCTGGCGAGGGTCGAGGTCACGACCCAAACCGGGCGGTCGGTGTTCTCGGCGACGGTCGCGATCAGGCAGGCGCGCGCCGCGGTGGGCAGCCCGCCCAGGCGCAGTCGCCCGCGGCCCGAGCCGAGGTGCGAGCGCACCCGCGCGTCGAGATCGTGCGCCGACGCTGAGGCGCCACTCGTCATGGCCGGATGTGGACGTGCGACAGGAGCGAGGATGGCGTGGACCAGGCCGCGGCGCGCGGCGGCCCGAACCACCGAACCTAACGGCCGGGCTCGACCGAAGCAACCGCCTCCGCGTCTTGCGCACCGGTCACGATTGACCGGCGTGACCGGTCCCGTCGATGATCCGGCGCCGGCCGGTTTCGGCGCCGGGAGCGGAGGCACGACGTGGGCAGGAATGGTTCGATGAGGTCCGTCGACCTCGTGGTCGGTCGGATGCGCGGCCTGGTGGCGCGGGCCGCGCTGCTGGCGGGGGCCGTGATCGGGATGCTGATCCTGTTCTCGATGGTCACGACCTACGTCGCGCCCAACGAGGTCGGGATCCTCGAGAGCCGGTTGGTACCGCCGCGTGGCATCCGTCCCGAGCTGATCCCCGGAGGCCGGCTGCGGTTCCTGCTGCCGGGGCAGACGATCCACCGCTTCCCCACGGATCTCCAGCTCCTCGAGCTCAACAGCTCCGCCGAGGGACAGAGCCTGAGAAGGGGGCGTCGCGTACGCGTCGAGCCGTCCATGGAGGTGAACACCTCGGACGGCTCACGCGTCGCCGTGGACGTGACGGTGCTCTACCGGATCGAGAACGCGTTCACGATCATGCAGCAGGCCGGGCCGGACCGGCTGTTCGAGAACAACACGCTCATCCCCAAGGTGATCTCGGCGCTCAAGAAGAACCTCGGCGAGATGGTCGCCGAGGATTTCTACGACGTGCACAAGCGAGTCGATCGCCAGACCGCGGCGCAGCGCCAGATCGCCACCGAGCTGCAGGGCAAGGGGCTGGTGGTGGAGCACGTGCTGGTGCGCCAGTACTACTACAACCAGGAGTACCAGCAGCAGATCGAGGAGAAGAAGATCCAGGACCAGCTCAAGTTCACCCGCCAGTCGGAGGGCGAAGCGGCCAAGGAGCTGGCCAAGAAGCAGGAGATCGAGGCGCGCGGCAAGGCGAACGTCGCGATCGAAACGGAACGCGGCGGGGCCGAGGTCACCAAGATCCAGGCGGAGGCGGACGCTTACCGGCGCAAGCGCCAGGCCGAGGCCGACCTGCTGGTCAAGCTCGCCAGCGCCCAGGGCACCGAGCTCGAGAACGCGGCTTACCAGGGGGGCGGCTCGGAGAACATGGTGGGCCTCGAGATGGCGCAGGTGCTGAAGGGGCTCGACGTCGTGGTGGTGCCGTCGGGCGGGAAGGGTGGGTTCAACCCGCTCGACCTCGAACAGTCGCTCGACCTGTTCGACGTCCAGGAGGTGAAGCCATGAGGCGGGTCGCCCTTCGCTTCGCGCGCGCGAGCGCGGTCCTCGTGTTGCTCGCCACCACCGGCTGCCTGCGCTCGACCGGCGCCACCGAGGTGGGCATCCGCATCGGCAAGCTGTTCGGCGCGGACCAGATCGTCACACCCGGGAAGACCGTGATCGTGGTCCCGGTGCTGCACGACTGGTACCTCTACGACACCCGCACCCAGAATCTCGAGATGAAGATGGCGCCGGGCGTGAACGACGAGCTCGAGTTCAAGACCAAGGACGGCAACGACATCGGTGTCGACGTGACGGTCCTCTACCACGTCGACCCGCAGCAGGCCCCCACCGTGCTGCGCAAGGTGGCGAGCGACATGGAGGAGCTCGAGCTCGCGGTGGTGCGGCCGCTGAGCCGCTCGATCCCGCGCGATTCGCTCAACGAGCTCTCGTCCGAGGAGTTCTACGACTCGGATCTGCGCGCCGCCAAGGAGGCGCAGGCGCTCGAGCACCTGTCGCGGGCGCTCGCGCCGTACGGCGTGGTGTGCGAGCGAGTGGTGCTCGGGAACTACCGCTTCCACGACAAGTACCAGGAAGCGATCGACGCCAAGAAGGTCGCCGACCAGGCGGTCAACAAGAACCGCTCGTCGGCCGAGGCGGCGATCAAGGAATGGGAGCGCGAGCTCGAGACCACCAAGGGACAGGTAGGTCAGGTGATCGCCGCCGAGCGCGGCAAGGCCCAGCAAGCGCACATGCAGGCGGACGCCTACTACGAGGCCAAGAAGCTCGAGGCGGACGCGATCCTGGCCGAGAAGACCGCGAGCGCCCAGGGCGTCCGACGGATGCGCGAGGCCATCGCGGGTGGCGGCGGCCGGACCATGGTGAAGCTCAAGATCGCGGAGGCGCTCAAGGGCAAGCGCATCGTGCTCTTCCCGACGTCCGAGAGCGCGCTGGGAGTCCAGAGCACCAACGTGAACCAGTTCCTGGAGACGATGGGGCTCAAGGCCGTCGCCGATCGCGCCGCGAGCCAGCCGAAGCCCTAGCGCGGGCGCGGGCAGGCCGATCGGTGCCTGTACGGCGCCGATCGCTCCGTCGCGCCCGGCGATACGGGCGGGCGCCTACGTCGGTGGGGCGTGGATTCCGGAAC
>CAYMQR010000137.1:0-10388 GCA_964392195.1 uncultured bacterium
ACGTGCCCGTTGTCGACGAGCCACTGGATCGCGTCGGTGATCTCGAGCTCGCCGCGCGCGGATGGCTGGATGGCGTCGACCGCGTCGAAGATCGGCTGGTCGAACAGGTAGACACCGACGAGAGCGAGGTCGCTCTTGGGCTCGGGAGGCTTCTCGACGAGTCGGACCACCCGCCCGTCGGCGAGTTCGGCGACCCCGAACTGCGCCGGATCCGGCACTCGCGCCAGCAGGATGTGGCTCGCGTGGTTCTCGGAACGGAACTCGTCGACCATGCCCCGGATCCCGTCCAGGATCAGGTTGTCGCCGAGGTACATGACGAAGCGCCGGCCGCTCAGGTAGTCGCGGGCCACCTTCACCGCGTGGGCGAGGCCGAGCGGCGCTTCCTGCTCGATGTAGGTGATCTCGACGCCCCAGCGCGCGCCGTCGCCGCAAGCGTCCATGATCTCCTGCTTGGTGTGGCCGACGATGACGCCGATCTCCCGGATCCCCGCGTCCCGGATGGCCTCGATCGCGTAGAAGAGGATGGGTTTGTTCGCGACCGGAACCAGTTGCTTGGCGGACGTGTGGGTGATGGGGCGGAGCCGAGTTCCCTTCCCACCCGCGAGGATCAGACCCTTCATCGATGCTCCGCTCGGACGCAGGTGGACCGGTCGCTGGGGGCCCGTGCCGTTCGCGCCGACGAACGGCCGCAACCACCCGAATCGAAAAAGTATAGACGAGCGGCACCGCGGTTGAAATGCCCGAGACACCTACCCTAGAATGCGTCGCCCGCTGAATCCGCACCCCAAGAGAGGCGCCATGCTCGCGAAAATGCGATGTTTTCTCGCCGGTTGCCTGCTCGCTGCGGCAGCCTGCTCGTCCACCAGCCCGACGACGTCCACCAATCGCTCGGCGGCCACCGCCGACCCCGTCCCTGCGCTCGCGGCGCTCATCCAAGAGCTCCGCGGCCGAGGCGCGACCGACGAGGACGTGCGCGCCCTCGACCAGCGGCTTCGCCTCGCGCAAGCCGCCGAGCGGTCGGGCGAACGCCGACGCGCCGACGCTCTGGCGCGCGAGGGCCTGGAGATGGGTGAGCAGGTGAACGCCGGTCTCGACGCGAAGATCCGCGCCGGGATCGAGAAGATGGACGTCGACATCCAGCGCTCCATCCGCGACATCACGGGCGACCTCACGGACAAGCTCGAGGACCGCGCGATCGATCGATACGAGGCCGTGAAGAAGAAGATCGCCGAGCGCAACGAGCGCGCGGCGGCGACCGGCGGGCGGATCGCGATCAAGACGTACGCCAAGGAGCTGGAGCCGATCGAGGCTCGCATCGCCGCGATCCGGGAATCGATGGAAGCGCGCAACGTCAAGTTCAACGAGACGTACAAGAGCCGCTTCCGCGAGACGATGATGCGGGTGCGCGGGACCGAGCCGATGGCCTACCAGGAGGCGGTGCGCGCCCACCGGGAGAACGATGTCCGGACCGCCAAGCAGGGCTACCTCGCGGTGCTGACGGCCGATCCCAACAATTACAAGGCCCTCTACAACCTCGGCGAGCTGGACCTCGAGATCGGCAACTATCCAGAGGCGGCGCTGCGCCTCGAGCGCGCGTTCCAGATCGGGCTCACCATCGACGACCTCGAGGGCTGGATCCACGACTTCCTGCCCAACCCGGAGCCGCTGATCGCCGCGTACCACGAGACCAACCAGACGGCGCGGATCGCGGACGTCCGGGCCCAGTACGATCGTCGCAAGGCCCAGGTCGAGGCGCGGATCGCCGCACGCGGCAGCGAGGCCGCGGCGGCCAAGGCCGCTCCCCAGCCGACGCAGCAGCCGGAAGGCGAGACGGCCGCGGCGCCGGCGACCGACGCCTGCCAGTCGCGCCCGTACGCCGGGAAGGTGCAGTTCGTGAAGGTCGGCCTCGACACCAAGGGAGTCGAGGAGATCATCTGCGCGCCGCAGAACAAGCGCATGAAGGGCGACGCGGAGTACTGGTACTACCCGTCGGGAACCGTCATCTTCGTGAACGGCAAGGTCGACCGGACCAGCACCGAGCAGATCGTCCCCTGACCGGTCGCGGCCGGTCCGGTCGCGAAGCCGTCACTCGCCGGATCGTCCGGTGGACGCCTGGCGGTCCGGCTCGGCCGACAGCCTGAACACGATCTCGGTGTCACGGACGAAGTGGAGTTGGCTGCGCGCCTCCCACTCGAGCGTCTCCGGGTCGCTCTCGGCGGCCCGGATCCGCGCCCGGAGCGCAGCGTTGGCGAGGCGCAGCTCCTCGTTCCGCGCCTCGATCCTCGCCACGTCCCGCTCCAGGCGCGCGCGTGCGGGGAGCCCGCCGTCCGGGGACAGCGCGCCGACGAGGATGGCCGCCGAGCCGAGGGCGGCGATCGCCCACGACGCGGTCAGGAGTCGCGAGCGACGTCGCGCACGGCCCTGCGTCGGCGACGGGATCGATCCGGAAGGTCCCATGGGAGGAAATCCTTGCTAGCACGAGCGCGGGAACGAGTCGAGCCAACGACGCCCACCGGGGCCGACCGAGCACGAGCGATGCGACGGTGGTGCGGGCGTGCGCTGGTCACCGCGCTGGTGAGCGTGCTCTTGGCGCCGGTTCGAGGCCAGGCGAAGACCGGCGAGCTCGAGTTCGTGACCTTCAACACCTGGAACGTGAACGAGCCGTACCAGAGCCGGATCGATCACGCGATCGAGGGCCTCCGCGCCGAAGCGCCCGACGTCATCGCCCTGCAGGAGGTCTACCTCGACGGTCCGGGCGTGGCGTTCCGCGCCGACGAGCGGATCGCCACGGCGCTCCACATGGACCGCATCACCCACCCCGCCGCCCAGGTCGTGCTCGGCGACGGACAGGCGACCGAGGGGCTCGCGCTCCTGAGCCGCCACCCGATCGTGTCGTCCACCTACGTCACGCTCCCGACTCCGAATGGTGGCAATGGGCGGATCGTGCTGCAAGGCACGATCTCGACTCCGGTCGGACTGGTCGACTGTTACGTGACCCATCTCTCGACGAACGCCAGCGAGCGCGACGAGCAGGCGAAAGCGCTCTTCGCCTTCGTGCAGTCGATCCCGCACGTTCAGCCGCCCGTCGTGATGGGTGACCTCAACGCGGTCCCGACGTCGCTCGCGGTCTTGTTCCTGACCGGCGCGATCCCGGCGGGCGGTGTCCGCGGCGATCTGGTGGACGGCTGGTCGTTGCTGCACCCGGGAGAATCCGGCCCAACCTTCGCGACCGCCAACGCTCCCGGCCAGGCGCTCGACCGCCGCCTCGACTACGTGATGCTCGGATCCGGCTCGGCCGCCGAGCCGGCCGGTGGCCGGTGGGTCGAGATGCACCGCACCCTCGACGAGCCAGACGGAACCGGCGTGTTCCCTTCCGACCACCTCGCGATGTCGGCCACGCTGCGGTTCGAGGGTGAAGCGCCACCGGCCGCGAAGTCCGGCGGCGGGTGTTCGGTGGCGCGCACCGGGGCGATCCCCGTCACCGCGTGCGTCGACCCGCTGTTCCCCCTGGTCGCCTCGATGGCGGTGGCGCGACTCCGGCGGCGGCGCACGGCCGTTCCTTGCGCCACGCGAATTGCGTAATGTAGGCGCACGACGAACCGTACGACGCGCGGCGACCCGCCCACGGCGCCGCGCGCGGAGAGACCATGAACACGAGCCCGACGATCCTCGTGGTCGACGACAACCGCGCGGTCCTCGCCGCCCTCAAGTCGGCGCTGGAGGAGGCCTCGTTCAAGGTCCTGACCGCCGACGATGGCGATCGCGCGGTGGGGATCATCGTCAAGCAGAAGCCGGACCTGATCATCTCCGACATCCAGATGCCCAATCTGGACGGTTTCTTCCTGTGCCAGATCGTGCGCTCGCGTCCCGAGACGCGCACGATCCCGTTCATCTTCCTCACCGCCCTCGATGCACCTCCCAAGCGCGCACACGGATTCAAGATCGGCGCCGACGACTTCATCCCCAAGCCGTTCGACCGGGACGAAGTCGTGATGCGGGTCAAGAACGTCCTGAAGAAGGCGCACGGTGACCATCCCACCGCGACGGCGGCGCCGGAGCCGAGCGGCCCGAAGACCGAGACGGTGCGCGGCAGCGTCGCCGAGTTCCCGCTCTCGGACCTGCTCCAGATGGTGAACCTGAACCAGAAGACCGGCACGATCCATCTGGTGCGCGGCGGCGACAACGGGGAGCGAGGCAGCATCGAGGTGGCCCCGGGACTCGTGGTGGCGGCGACGGCCGGCCGACAGATCGGCCTCAAGGGCTTCTGCCGGCTCTTCACCTGGCGTGATGCCACGTTCCAGGTGGAATACTCGAGCGCCGCACCGGGCGCCGTCAGCACGCGGGCCGACATCGGCCCGATCGAGGAGCTGACGATGACCGCGCTCTTCCAGCGCATCGAGTTCGACGCGCTGGTCGCGAAGCTCGGTGGCCTCAATCAAGTCCTCGAGGAGGATCCCGAGCACGAGGTGCCCGAGAGCGAGATCGACGCGAACGGGAAGTACCTGCTGCTCCTGGTGCAACGGCACCGAGTGCTCGCGACGGTGATCGAGGAATCGGGCCTGACCGACCTCGACACCCTCAAGGCCGTCACGCAGCTCGTCTCGATGGGCGTGCTCCGGCGCGTCTCCTGAGTCCGCCGGTACCGCCAGCGCCCGCCGCGCGCTTCAGAACATGAAGCGGCGCATGCTCACGTTGCAGAGCAGGCCGATGATCAGGAACGTGGTGGTGAGAAACGTTCCGCCGTAGCTCAGGAACGGCAACGGCACACCCACCACCGGCAAGGCACCGGTGACCATGTTGACGTTCACCACCACGTGCCAGAAGAGGATCGAGGTCAGTCCCACCGCCAGGAACGCGCCGAACCGGTCCTTGGCTCGCTGCCCGATCGTGAGCCCACGCAGCAGCAACCCGAGATAGAGCCCCAGCGCCGTGATGCAGCCGATCCAGCCGCGCTCCTCGGCCAGCACCGAGAAGATGAAGTCGGTGTGGTGCTCGGGCAGGAAGCGCAGCGTGCCCTGCGTGCCCTGCAGGAAGCCCTTCCCGGCCACCCGTCCCGACCCGACCGCGATCTTGGACTGGATGATGTGGTAGCCGGTGCGCTTGGGGTCCCGCTCCGGGTCCATGAACGTGCGTACGCGATCCTTCTGGTAGTCCTTCAGCACGAAGTTCCATCCGACCGGGAGAGCCAGCACACCCGCGACGGCGAGGATGGCGAGCGACTTCCAGCGGATGCCCACGCAGAACAGCACGCTCATCCCCACGAAGGTGATCAGGATCGCGGTGCCGAGGTCTGGCTGTGTGGCCACCAGCACCATCGGTACCCCGACGATGGCGAACGGCACCAGCAACTCGCGCAGGCGGAAGCCGCGCTCGTCGGCGGGCTCGCGCTTGGAGAAATACCTGGCCAGGGCGAACACCACCAGCATCTTCATCGACTCGGACGGCTGGAACGCGATCGGCCCCAGATCGATCCACCGGGTGGCGCCGCTGCGCGTCTCCCCGATCAGGTGCACCAGCACCAGCAGGACGATACCCAGCCCGTAGAGCAGGAACGCGTACGTCTCGACGTGGCGGTAGTCGACGATCGTCGCGATCAGCATCACTCCGAGCGAGAGCCCGAAGAAGATGAGCTGCTTCCGGACCACCGACGGGACGCCGCCGGCCAGGTCGGTCAGCGTCCAGTGATCCCGCGGCCCCTCGTAGGTCGCGCTGAACAGCACGGACAGGCCGAAGAACGCGAGCGTGAGGGCGAGCCCGAGCAACGTCCAGTCGACCTTGGAGAGCCAGCGCCTGCGGTTCATCTCAATCGCCCTCTTCCTCGGATGCGCCCACCACCACCATCGACGGTGGCGCCCCCCCGACGACGTTCGGCGGTGGCGCCGGAACCCGTGACGCCACGAACGTGGCCGCGCCGCCCTCGCGCGCCTGCCGGCCGACCTCGCTGCGACGTCCCGCCTCGGCGGCGACGCGCGGCCCGGTCCCGGGGCGCGCGGCGTCGGCGTCGCCATCCGTGCGATCCGCGACGTTCGTGACCGGCGGCGGCTCGCCGCGCTGCGGTCCGACCGCGTCGGGCTGCCGCTTCGACTCCAGGTACGCCTGGATCACTTCCTTGGCGATGGGCGCCGCCGCGCTACCGCCGTGCCCGCCGTGCTCGACGAGCACCGCGACCGCGATCTCCGGGTGCTCGGCCGGGGCGTAGCAGACGAACCACGCGTGGTCGCGGAAATGCTTCTCGACGTGGTCCTCGTTTTCCCCCTTGCGGAGGGCGCGCACCTGCGCGGTCCCCGTCTTCCCGGCGACCGGCACGCCGGCGATCCGCGCCTTCTTGCCGGTGCCGCGCTCACTCTCGACGACGTCGCGGAGGCCGGCGCGAACCGCCTCGACGAATCTCGGATGGCCGTCGAAGCGGCTCATGACCTTCGGTTCGAGGGCATGTTCGGTGCGCCCATCGTAGCTCTGGAACGAGCGAACGAACTGTGGCTGGTAGCGAACCCCGCCGTTCGCGATCACCGCCGTCATGACCGCCTGCTGGAGGGGAGTGACGTTCACGTACCCCTGTCCGATCGCGACGCTCAGCGTCTCGCCCGGATACCAGTCGCTCTTGAACGCCGCGCGCTTCCACGCGGTGCTCGGGATCAGCCCGGCCTTCTCGAGCGGACGCCCCCGGCTGTCGCTGATCTCGATCCCGGTCGGGATGCCGAGGCCGAACAGGTTCGCCCACTTGGCGATCCGGTCGACGCCGAGGTCTATCCCGACCTGGTAGAAGTACGTGTCGCACGACTCGACGAGCGCGCGGTGCAGGTCGACGGACCCGTGCCCGGAATGCCGCCAGCAACGGAAGAAGCGGCCGCCGAACTGCATGCCACCCGGGCAATAGACCTCACGCCCGACGCTCGTCACACCCTCCTCGAGCGCCGCCAGCGCCATCACGATCTTGAACGTCGAGCCGGGTGGGAACCGCCCCTGGATCGGGCGGTTCAGCATCGGCTTGCGCTTGTCGGTCATCAGGAATCGCCAGGTGTCGCGGCTGATCCCGTCCGAGAAAGAGTTGGGGTCGAAGGTCGGCCGGCTGACCCACGCGAGCACCTCGCCGGTGTTCACGTCGAGCGCCACCACCGAGCCGTCCTCCTCGCCCATCGCGGCCTCCGCGCGCCGCTGGACCTCCGAGTCGATCGTCAGCACCACGTTGAGGCCGGGCTGGGGCGGATCCTCCCCCAGACTCGAGAGCTCCCGGCCCTGCGCGTCGACCACGAGCCGCCGTACCCCGTTGACTCCCCGTAACCGCTCCTCGAGGTTGCGTTCGATCCCGAGCATCCCGATGAGGTCGCCGGGCCGGTAGCCCTTGGCCGCGCGCCGTTCGAGCTCCTCGGGCCCGATCTCGCCGACGTAACCGAGCAAGCTCGCGAGCAACGCGCCGTCGAGGTAGTGCCGCAGCGGCCGGACGCTCACGTCCACACCGGGGATCTCGCTCGAATGGGTCACGACCGCGGCGAGATCCTCGCGCGACACGTTCTCCTTGAGCACGATCGGCTCGAACGGGCGGCGCCTCTGCTGCTCCCGGATCCGCGTACGCAGCTCCCCGGCGTCCATCTGCAGCAGCACGGAGAGGTAGGCCACCGTCTCGTCCAGGCTCTCCACGTCCTCCGGAGTCACCGTGACGTCGTAACGCGGGAACGAATCCACCAGGATCCGGCCCTTGCGGTCGAGGATGATGCCGCGCGGCGCGGTCACGTCGCGCTCGCGGACCCGGTTGTTGCGGGCGAGCTCGAGGAAATACTCGCCACGGATGCCTTGCAGGTACCACAGGCGCACCGCGATCAACGCGAACGCCACCACCAGCGCGACGTAGAGCGGGCGGAACCGTCCCTTCGGGCGCTGCTGCTCCGCAGCCGCGAGCCCGAGGAACCCGAGCCCGTCCTCAGCGAGCCCAGCGTTCTTCGTAGGCCGGCGATAGCCGTGCCAAAAGCCGAGTGAGCGGTCCGAAGGCGGCAACGAAGAGCACTCCCGTGGCGAGCGTGGAGGAGACGAGACCGCGAAGCACCAGCATCGCGACGTCTCCGTCCGGATCGTAGAGCCGAAGCAGGAACACCGACACCAGCTTGCGGAAGGCGAGCAGCAACAGGCCGACGGCCGAGCGCGCCAGCACGTTGCCGAGGAAGACCCGGTTCACCAGGCCGACCGCCAAGGTGAACATCGCCGTGAGGCTGACGAGCTCGATCCCGGCCAGCCCGCCGCCGAGGAGGTCGACCATCGAGGCGAGCAGGAAGGTGACGACCAGCCCCTCGAACGGGTCGCCACCCTTGAGCGCGAGGGTCAGCACCAGCACGGCGACCGCGTCCGGCCGGAACGCCCCGAACGGAAAGAGCGGCGCCAGGCCGATCTCGATCATCATCAACAGCCAGCCGAGCACCACGAGCACGACCGCGCGCGTCACGGCTTGCCCGCCTCCGGCCGCGCCGGATCGGGTGGCGTGGCTTCGGCGCTGTTGCCCGGCTCGAGCGGCTCGCGGTCGAGCGAGGTCAGCACCAGCACCTCTTCGAGCCGACCGAACTCGACCGCCGGCTTGAGCTCGGCCTTCTGGAACAGCCCGAACGGCGCCGCCTCCACGTGCTCGACCGTGCCGATGCGCAGCCCTTTCGGGAAGATTCCGCCGTAACCCGAGGTGACCACCAGGTCGCCGGCGCGGACGTCCTCGCGCCGCTCGAGGTAGTCCAGGCTCGCCTGCGGGAGCCCGCTCCCTCGCACGACGGTCTTCGCCCGGGTGCGCTGCACCAGCCCGTCGACCGCGCTGCGGTGGTCGACCAGCAGCAGGACCCGGCTCGTCACGTCCCCGAGCTCGCTCACCTTGCCGACCACTCCCGCCTCGGTGACGACCGCCGCGTTTCGATGGATCCCGTCGTGCCGGCCCTTGTCGATGAGCAGCGTGCGGCTCTCGGCGCCCAGGTCTTCACCGATCACTTCCGCGGCGACGCTCGGCAGGCCGGCCCGCTCCTTGAACCCGAGGAGCGCCCGGAGCCGCTTGTTGGCGGCCGACTCCTCCACCGAGCGCAGCCGCTCCGCCTTCAGTCCCTCGATCGTGACGCGGAGGATCCGGTTCTCCTCCTCGAGATCGGCGAGCCGGCGGTAACGGCCCATCCACGACCGGACGTGGCCTTCGGCCCAGCGGGTGGCGCGCAGGACCGGGCTCGACACCAGGAGCACGACCCGCTCCCAGGGGTTGAGCTCGTGGCGGCCCTCGATCGACGACGCGAGCGAGCTCATCCCGAGCCCGATCGCGAGCACGGCCACCACGAGGGAGCGCCGTCGCCTCAGATAGCCGAAAGCCACCCGGTCAATCCCCCTCGCCCGCGAGTCACGTCCGTCACCCCACGGTCCCCACGACGTCTCTCAGGTTCTCTCAGGCGGGCTTGGTCGCGCGGTGGAGGAGGTCGAGGTTCTCGAGCGCGCGGCCCGACCCGAGCGCCACCGCCGACAGCGGATCGTCGGCGACGGTGACCGGCAGCCCCGTCTCGCGGGCGATCCTGTCGTCGAGGCCTCGCAGCAGCGCTCCCCCGCCGGCCAGCACGATCCCGCGGTCGACGATGTCGGACGCCAGCTCGGGCGGCGTGCGCTCGAGGGTGGTGCGAATCGTCTCGACGATCCCGGAGACGCATTCCTGGAGCGCTTCGCGCACCTCGCTCGACGAGATCGTGACCTGCCGCGGGATCCCTCCCACCAGGTCACGCCCCTTCACGTCCATCTCGCGCTCGTCCCCGACGGGCACCGCCTCGCCGAGGCGGATCTTGATCTCCTCGGCGGTGCGCTCGCCGATCAGCAGGTTGTGGCGCCGCTTGACGTGGGAGATGATCGCGTCGTCCATCTTGTCGCCCGCGAGCCGGATCGACTCGCTGAGCACGATCCCGCCGAGCGAGATCACCGCGACCTCGGTGGTGCCGCCGCCGATGTCGACGATCATGTTGCCCGACGGCTCGGTCACCTCGAGCCCGGCGCCGATGGCGGCCGCCATCGGCTCCTGGATCAGGTAGACCTCGCGGGCGCCCGCGGACTTGGCCGACTCCCGGACCGCACGCTTCTCGACCTCGGTGACGCCGAAGGGGACGCAGATCACCACCCGCGGGCGGACCAGGCTGTGCTTTCCTCGCACCTTGCGGACGAAGTGGCGCAGCATCGCCGCCGCGACCTCGAAGTCCGCGATGACCCCGTCCTTCATGGGGCGGATGGCGACGATGTGGCCGGGGGTACGCCCGAGCATCTTCTTCGCCTCGACGCCCACCGCGAGCACCTTCGGCGAGCCACCGCCGCTCTGCACCGCGACGACCGAGGGTTCCCGGCACACGATCCCCTTGCCCCGGACGTAGACCAGGGTGTTGGCCGTGCCGAGGTCGATG
>CAYMQR010000138.1:0-10335 GCA_964392195.1 uncultured bacterium
CTTGAATCACTTAGCAATCGAGCAAAATTCATGCCTTAAGGAGTCACGCATGCGATCCTTCGCGGCCGAGGGCATGGGGGCGGATCGAACGTGGGCGGCGGCGACGGAGCAGGGGCCGCAGGCCCCGTGCCCTCCATGTCGCGAGCGCGGCCGCCTGGTGCGGCTCAGCCGTCCCAGGGACGGAAGCCGGCGCGGAACGCGACGTAGAGGCCGAGGTACACGAGGCCGTGGAAGAGCAGGTAGCCGACCGGCCCTCGCCACGAGTAGGCGAGAGGCCCGGTCGCGTCGCGCTCGTCGTCGAAGCTCTTGATGCGGGCCTTGAAGGCGAACGCCGCCACCGCCAGCGCGCCCACGCCATCGAGCACGAAGTGCTGCTTCATGGTGGTGATCGAGACCGCCACCGCGAGCACCATCGGCGCCGCGCACCAGCCGAAGAGCGGGCGCGCCTTCCACGCGATCAGCGCCGCGAGGGTCGCGATCGAGAGGTGCAGCGACGGGAACAGGTTGGTGGGCGGGTCGACGAAGAACGTCAGCGCCACGCCCCAGTTGTGGAACACGCTCTGGTCGAGCGCCGCCGGATCGGGGCGGAAGCCCACCGAGGTGACCGGGTACGCCGCGAACACCGCGAGGCTCACCGCGATCGTGATCACGTACGCCTCGACGGTGCGGCGGAAGAGCCCCGAGCAGCGCACCACGAACAGCGGGTAGAGCATCGCCGTGTAGACCCAGCTGTAGAGGTAGACGGTCCACGGCAGGAACGGGATGCGGTCGTCGATCCCGAACCGGAGCGAGTGGGCGGTGCTGGTGTCGGTCGAGAGCCCCACCAGGTGGTAGCCCACCGCGTCCATCAGCAGCACCGGCGCCGCCGCCATCAGCCGCGAGGTGAGAGTGTCGAGCGCGCCCACCGGGCGCGCGCGCGCCTCGCTCGCCGCCGTGATCGGTTCCGCGGGGCTCATGGGGCGGGCGAGCTTGTCAGAGCGGCCAGCTTTTGGCTCGGATCTTCACGGCCCGCGCGAGCGAGTCGCGGGACTGGAGCACCTTGCGGCGCACGTCGTCGCCGAGCTCGCCGTGCCCGCCGAGGAAGCGATCGACCGCCGCGAGCGCCTCGGGCGAGCTCTGGCCGTTCACGAACGCGTCGATCCACGCCGGCAGGAAGAAGATCTTGCGGTGCTCCTTCACCCACCCGAGCGCGTCGAGGGCGCGCGGCAGGTAGGGCGCGGTGAGCGCGTCCTGGTCCGGCCAGTGGAAGTACTCGAGGCTGTCCTCCGCCCATGCCTCGGGTGGCTCGCTCGCGTTCAGGTAGCCCGCGAAGTAGCGCTCCTTGGTCTCGGCGGCGCTCGTGGCCGCGCCGACCGCGTACGCGTACCAGCCGCCGTCCTCGGCCGCCCGCTCGCGTCGCAGGGTCTCGAGGCGGGTGGCGGCGCTCGGCTCGGAGGCCGCGATCAGCGGCGCGAGCGCCTCGAAGTGGTCGCGGGTGCCGAGCTCGAGCCCGGGGATCGGGTGCGTGCCGTCGAGCACGCCGGTGAGCCACGCGAGATCGGCGGGGTCGCGGGCGAGACGCACGATCGCGCGGAACGAGTCGAGCTCGAGCCCCGCCAGCTCGCCGCGATCGAGCGCGCCGCCGAGCTGCGCGATCAGCGCGCGCCGCAGCGCGTCCGCCGGCGCGGGCTCGAGGTAGCGCTCGATGGTGGTGGTCAGCGCGGCGACGAGCTGCGCGCGGCTGCCGGGGAACCGCTCGGTGGCGAGCGCCGCGAGCGCGGCCTCCCCGAAGCGGCGCGGATCGAGCTCGGCGTCGCGCACCGTCTCCCACAGCGCCGAGGACGCCACGGCGCGCTCGAGCGGCTCGTCGAGGCGCGGCAGACTCTCGAGGAGCGCGGCGGCGGAGCGCTCGTCGAGGACGAAGCGCGCGTACGCGGTGTCACCCGGGTTGGGCAGCACCCACGCCGGCGCCGGCAGGCCTCGGAGCTCGGGGACCGGCGTCGACGCGCCGTCGCAGCGCACCGGGATCGTGCGGCGGCTGCCGTCGCCGGCGACGACGAGCAGCGTGACGTCGAGCGGCCAGGTGCGCGCCGCCGCCCTGTCGTCCGCGACGCGCTGCTCGACGTGGAAATCGCGGATCCGCCCGCGCTCGTCGAGCGGCCACGCCACCCGCACCGTGGGCAGCCCCGCGCTCAGCACCCAGTTCCGCGACCACGCGTCGAGCCCGCTGGCGCCTGCGCCCGACCACGCCGCGATCAGGTCCTTCCAGCGCGCGTTGCCCCATGCGTGCGCGCGCAGGTAGCGCGTGAGCCCGGCGCGGAACACGTCCTCGCCGAGCCTCGAGGAGAGCTCGCGCAGCACCGCGGGCGCCTTGTCGTAGACGATCTCGCCGTAGGCGCTCTTGGCGTCGGCGAGGTCGTGGAGCTCCTGCCAGATCGGCGTCGTGCCCGGAGTCACGTCGATGCGGTAGGCGCGCTGCTTGAGGCGCTGGTGGAAGCGCAGCCACGCCTGGCGCCCGGGCTCGAGCGCGTCGAGGAGGCGGAACGCCATCAGGTTGGCGAAGCCCTCCTTGAGCCACAGGTCGTCGAACCACTCCATGGTGACGAGGTTGCCGAACCACTGGTGGCTGACCTCGTGGTAGACGAGCGTGCTGCGGTTGGCGTCCTCGAGGTCCGTGGGGCGGTGGTCGAAGACCAGCGAGTCCTCGCGGTAGAAGATCGCGCCGGCGTGCTCCATGCCGCCGTACGGGAAGCTCGGCAGCAGCACCGCGTCGAGCTTCGCGAACGGGTAGGGCACGTCGAAGTAGCGCGCCAGCGCGGCGGTGGCGTCGCGGTGCATGCGGATCAGCCGCTGCGTGGGCAACGAGCCCAGCTTGGACGGCCGCACGAAGAGCCGCGTGGGTGGGGCACCCTCCTGGGGCGGCGCCTCGACCACCGCGAACGGACCGGCCGCGAACGCGAAGAGGTAGGTGGGAAGCGGCGGCGTCTCGTCGAAGCGCTGCGTGACGCGCCCGTCGCCGAGCGGTACCGGCTCGCCTTGCTCGCGCTGGTTCGAGATCAGCTTCCAGTCGGCAGGCGCGGTCAGCTCGAGGACGAAGCGTGCCTTGAGATCGGGCTGGTCGAGGCACGGGAAGAGCCGGTGCGCGTCGGCGGGAACGAGCAGCGTGTAGAGGTACTCGCTGCCGGTCGCGTGGTCCCGGAACACCGTGAGCGGCGCGCCGGCCGCCGCCACCGGTGAGCGGAAGCGCGCCCGGAAGACGTGCGCGCCGGGGGCGAGCGAGCGCCGGCCCGGCACCAGGTGGTCGGCGACCCGCACGGTGGCGGGATCGACCGCGACGCCGTCGAGCTCGGCGAAGGTGAGCTCGTCGCCGCCGAAGTCGAGCACCAGCGGCGCCGCGCCGCCGTGCTCGCGCACCTCGAACGAGAGCCGCACCCGGCCCTCGACCTGCGTCATCCCGGGACGCAGCTCGAACGCGAGCTCGTAGCGGACGTGCTCGATCGAGCGGCTGCGGGACGCGGCGAGCGCGCGCGAGATGCCGGGGACGGTGGATGGATCCGGCGGCGGCGCCGCGGCCGAGCTGGAGGGAGGCGGGCTCACCGCGAGGATCGTGAGCAGGGCGGCGAGCCCCGCGCCGCGGACGCGCGCACGCGCATCCGGCACGCGAGGGGGGAGCGCTGGATCAGCCTTCCGGGGCGCCCTCATCCGTCCCGGGCTCGACGTCGTCGGTGGTCTCGGGCTCGTTCGGTTCGATCGGCGCGCCGATCCCGGCGGGACGCAGCTTCTTCTCCGCGTTGCGCCGCGCGCGCTCGACCATCTTGTCCTGGCGCTTCTGCTGCCTCGCCAGCTCTTTCTGCCGCTTGGCGGCTCCGGGATTTCGCAACGTGTGGCCAGTTCCTTTCCGCTCGGCGAGGTGCCGAGGCCAGCGGCGAGCATACTCGACGCGCCACCCTCGCGGATCGCCTCCGGCGCGTCGCGCACGGTCACGGGCGGGGAGGTCAGGGAGCGGTCGCCGGAGGCGACGCCGGCGAGCGTTCTTCCCGCGCCGAGCCGGCGGGCTCGCCGGCGTGCGCCGGCGGCTGCCGCACGAGCTCGTGCAGCCGCACCTGGTCGAGCTCACTCAGGAACGCCGCGGTCGCGCGGCCGAGCAGGGGTGCGAGCCCGCACGAGGGCGTGAGGACGCAGGCGTTGGATCGCCCGTCGAAGCACTCGACGATGTCGAAGCTGGGCTCGAGGTTCCGCACCACCTCGCCGATCGAGACGTTCCACGCCGCCGGCAAGAGCCTGGAGCCCCCCTTGGGGCCGCGCTTCGCATCGACGTAGCCGAGCTCGGCCAGCCGGTGCACCACCTTGAGGAGATGGTCCCGCGAGATACCGAAGCGCTCCGAGATCGCCTCGGTCGTCACGTAGCCCTCGTGGTGCGAGGCGAGGAACATCAGCACCCGCAGGCCGTAGTCGGTGAACTGGGTGAGCCGCACGTGTGCCGCCTCGCTGGGCGCCGCCGTCGCCGGTGATCGCGCGGCTGCACCTCGAGGTTCATACCAGATCGGCCCTCCGCCGCGCGCGTGGCGGGACGGCGCGGCGCCGCCCGCGGAGGTGACGGCGGCCGCGCGAGCGGATATCCCGGACGTGAACGGCCATGGCTGACGCGGCGCCTCTCGCGGCCTCCACCGCCACCCCGGCGCTCGATTTTTCCGAGCTCGCGGCGGGCGACGCGCGGCGCTGGCTCGACCACCTCTCGAGCGACGAGATCCGCGCGCTGCGCCGCCTCGACGACCGTCGTGGCTGGGCGTCGCTCGCCGTGAACTGGGGGCTGGTGGGTACGGCGATGGCGCTGGTCGCCGCGTTCCCGAACCCGCTCACGGTGCTGCTCGCGCTCGCGGTGATCGGCACCCGCCAGCTCGGCTTCGCGATCCTCATGCACGAGGCCTCGCACCGCACGCTGCTGTCGAGCCGCGCGCTCAACGACTGGGTCGGCAACTGGCTGTGCGCGTATCCGGTGTGGGGCGACCTCGTCCCGTACCGCCGCTATCACCTCCAGCACCACGCCAAGAACTGGACCGCCGAGGACCCCGACCTCGGGCTGGCGACGCCGTTTCCGGTCACGCCCGCGAGCATGCGCCGCAAGATCCTCCGCGACCTCACGGGGCGCACCGCGCTCAAGCGGGTGCTCTACACGATCGCCCGCCATGCCGGGCGGGTCCCCGACCTGACCGGCGGCGCGGTGGCGCCGCGCCGCGAGAGCTTGATCGGCATGCTCGTCACCAACGCCGTCTTGTTCGGCGCGCTGGCTCTGGCGGGTCACCCCGCGCTCTATCTCTTGTGGGTGGGGGCCTGGTTCACCACCCACCACCTGGTGATCCGGCTGCGCTCGATCGCCGAGCACGCGATGGTGCCCGACCCCGCCGATCCGCTGCGCAACACCCGCACCACGCTCGCGAGCCCGCTCGAGCGGCTGCTGGTGGCGCCCAACTACGTGAACTACCACCTCGAGCACCACCTGGTGATGACGGTGCCGCACTATCACCTGCCGCGCATGCACGCCCTGCTCGCCGATCGCGGCGTCCTGGACGGCGCGTGTGTCGAGCGCGGTTACGGGCCGGTGCTGCGCATCGCCGCCAGCAAGCGCTGATCGGTGCCGCGGCGCCGCGGGAGCCGCTGCGCCGGTGCGAGCGATTCCGCCACGTTGGGCGTGCGGCGGAGCCGCGCGTGGCGCTGGCACGGCGTATGCGCCTCCCTGGGTGATCGGACCGCCGGACGGTCCGGCGGTCGCCAACCGGGGGGCGATCATGAACGCCATTCGTCGGTCGGAACACGGGTGCCGTAGGATCTCGCCGTTGCTCGCGGAGGTGAGCGCAGCCGTCGTGCTCGTGCTCGGCGGGCTCGCGGGCTGCTATCCGGGGAACGACGGCTACTACCTCGGGAGCGGCGCGAGCGAAGACGTGGCGATGCTCATCAAGACCGTGTACGTGCACCCTCAGCCCGGCACGGGCCCCGACCTGCCCACCAACCAGTTCGACGGCTGGGTGTGGCTGTTCGAGCCCGGTGCGATCTTTCCCGATCGCATCTACATGACGGACCGGACCACCTGGGTGATCGGCGGTCTCTTCTCCACGCCGCTGACCAACGCGTCCGATCCCACCGACACCGGCTCCATGAGCGGGCAGGTCTTGGACGAGGGCGCGGACGGCACCGGGGACGTGGTGAACGCCGAGCTCGCTCTCGCGGACGGCGCGCGTGCGGTCAGCCTGCGGCGCTTCGACCCGGCCGCCTGGGATACGTACAAATGCCTCGGCGGACCCGGGAGCTGCCCTCTCGTCCTCGCTCAGCCCGAGTGCACGTTCGACGCGCTGCCGGGCGACCGGACCTTCCACATCTTCGCGTCGATGGCGTTCAAGATCGGTGACGGGATCGCCTCGATCGCCGACCAGCAGACCGCGATCGGCTACGACGATGGCGGATGCTCCGGTGGGTTCGGCATTCCCGGCTCGGGCATCGGTGGCTGCGGCACCACGATCACCACGACCGTGAGCGGCGACGTGGAAGGAACCATCACGTTCGACGTCGAGGCGATGGCCTTCCCGGCCTACGAGACGTGGGTGAGCTTCGGCGTGGTCGGCAAGGGAGGCTCGCCGTCCTGTGCGCTGCCGCCTGCGTGAGCGCCCGCGGACCTAGCCGACCCGCTCGGCGCCCCACACCACGACGTCGATGCGGCGCGCGAAGTGGAGCAGCGCGGGCGGGTCGGTGATCGCGAGGCCGTGGCTCGCCAGGTAGCGGTTGACCTCGAGTTCCGCGGTGGCCGTCTGCAGCGGCCACGGCGCGTGGTGGACCTCGTTCCGCCACAGCCGCCCGTCGGGCGAGCGCGCGTACAGGCAATAGCGCTCGGTGAGGAAGTGCTCGAGGGTGCCGGGTCGGCTCTCGTAGGGCGCCGAGGTGGGGCGGTAGCGGACCTCGAGGCGCGGCTCGCCGCCGGCGCGCCGCGATGAATAGCGAACGCCGCCCTCGTCTTCGTCTTCGGTGAGCGTGATCGCCGCCTGGAAGTAGGGCAGGTGGAAGAAGCGGCGCGCGGCCCACACGGCGAGGGGGTTGGTGGCGTCGAGGCTCAGGAACCACACCCCGGGCCGGCCGCCGTGCTCGACGTAGAGCCGCACGTTGAGCTCGGGGAAGGCCGAGATCCACGGCACGTCCGGAAACGGCCGCCGCATCACGCCCGCCATGCGGAACGGCACCAGCCCCACCCACGACGTGCCGTCGAATTCCTGGATGACGAGCGGCTCGGGGACGAGGTGGCGCAGCGCGTGCGCCGGGACGGGCCAGTGGGCGAAGAGCAGGTCGCGCCAGCTCTGCCGCCAGGTCCAGCGCGCGCCCGGCACCGGCCACGGGCGGTGATCCGTGCGCGAGAACGCGACGTGGGTCACGGGCGGCTCGGCGTCGCCGCCTCGCCCGAGCGGCGATCACGGGCCATCGGCGGTGGGCGGCTCGAACGGCGGGTGGAAGGTGAAGGCGCTCGCCGACGGTCCGTGGCGGCGCAGGTGCTCGAGGCGCTCCTTCGCGTCGGTGGCGCTCGGACGGTGGCCGGCCGGCACCCACCACAGCACCATCGCGGCCTCGCCGAGCGGCTCGAACCACTCGCGGCGCCGCCTGAGGATCGGCGCGTGCGCCGACTCGAACACGAACGCGCTCAGCGCGGCGAGGTCGGTCCACACCGAGAGGTTGACCAGCATGCCGTCGCCGAACGGGTCGAGACCGGTGGCGTCGGCGCCGTCGTCGTCGACGAGCCGCCACACGAAGCCGGGGCTCGCCTCTGCGAGCGCGTTGATGCGGTCGAGGTTCGCGACGAAGTCGGCCATCACGGCCGACTCGAGGGGCGCTCGCGGCCGCGCGACGTTGAACTGGGCGAGGTGGAAGCGGTGCATCGCCCGATCTTGCACGGCCACACCCGTCACGACCAGAACCAGAACCACCTCGACAGGCTCTCCCAGAAGCCCTCGCCTCGGCGCATGGCGAGGTAGCCGCAGACCATCGCGACGACCAAGCTGCCGCCGATCGCCAGCTCGATGGGTTCGGAGAGCAGCCCGAAGATCGAGCCGACGCCGAGCATCAGCCCGACCACGAAGCCGCATCCGAAGCGGATCGCCTTCTCGGACGTGTCGGGCGGCCCGAACTCACCCATCTCCGGTGCGACCTCGCGTCAGCGCTCGCGCGCCGCCTGGTAGGCCTCGATCCGCGGCCGGAGAACCTCGCGGCGCGCGAGGCTCTCGGCGGGCCATTGCTCGGCGCGGTCGTAGTACTCGGGGACCGCGGGCACGCCCTCCGGGATCACCACCCACGGCTGCTTGGACGCGGTGAAGATGTGGATGTCGGGCGGTAGCCGGTCGGGATCGTCGAGGGTGCCGACGCGCACGAAACGCACCAGCGGTCCGGCGCCGGCGTAGTTGCTCCACACCGCCAGCTTGCACGCGGGACAGCGTGCGATCACCTGGCCGAAGCCGCTCTCGGACGGCGTGTTCACGAGCTCCGGCTCGCCGGCGAGGTGAAGCACTCGGTCCGCCTCGATCATCGCGTTGAGCGCGTACGACGCGCCGCTCTCGCGCTGGCACCAACGGCAGTGGCAGCAGTGGACGAAGAGCGGCGTGGTGAGCATGCGGTAGCGCACCACCTTGCAGTCGCAACCGCCGTCGGCGGGGAAGGGGGTGTGCGTCATGGGCGCCGGATCTTGCGCCGCCCGGGAGCGAGGTTCAAGCCGGCGCGGCCGCCGAGTCGAAGCCCGCAACCGTCCGGGGTGCAACCACCCCGGAGTGCGAAGGGCGGCCGCTGGGGCCGCCCTTCGAGACCATCGCGGGATGACCCGCGCTCGCGCGCCGTCAGCCGTCGCCGGCGGCGGCCTTCTTGGGCTGCCAGTTGGTGAGGGTGGCGCCTAGGTAGTCGCGGTTGAGCCGCGCGATGAAGTCGACCGAGATGCTCTTCGGGCAGGCGGCCTCGCACTCGCGGTGGTTCGAGCACGAGCCGAACCCCTCGGCCTCCATCTGCGCGACCATCTTCTCGACGCGGTCCTTGCGCTCGGGCTGGCCCTGCGGCAGGAGCCCGAGGTGCGAGACCTTGGCCGACACGAAGAGCTGCGCCGCCGCGTTCGGGCAGGCCGCCACGCACGCGCCGCAGGCGATGCACTGGGCCGCGTCCATGGCCAGGTCGGACGACTTCTTGGGGATCAGCATGGCGTTGGCGTCGACCGCGCAGCCGGTGGGCGCCGTGATGAAGCCACCCGCCGCGATGATGCGGTCGAAGGCGCTGCGGTCGACCACCAGATCCTTGAGCACGGGGAACGCCGCCGCGCGCCACGGCTCGATGGTCAGCTCGTCGCCGTCCTTGAACGAGCGCATGTGGAGCTGGCACACGGTGGTGCCGCTGTCCGGTCCGTGGGCCTCGCCGTTGATGACGAACCCGCACGAGCCGCAGATGCCTTCGCGGCAGTCGTGGTCGAACGCGATCGGCTCCTCGCCGCGGGCGATGAGCGACTCGTTGAGGACGTCCAGCATCTCCAGGAAGGACATGTTGGGGCTGGCGTTCGGCACGTCGTACTTCACGAGCATGCCGGGCTTGTCCTTGCCCGTCTGGCGCCACACGTGGAGGGTCAGCTTCATTTGTAGCTCCGCTGGCTCGGATGGACGTACTCGAACGAGAGCGGCTCGACGTTGCGGATCGGCGTCGCACCCGGCCCGGCGTACTCCCACACCGCGGAATGGCTGAAGTTCTCGTCGTCGCGCTGCGCCTCGCCTTCCTCGGTCTGGTACTCCTCGCGGAAGTGGCCGCCGCACGACTCGCGGCGGGTGAGGGCGTCGCGCGCCAGCAGCTCGCCGAGCTCGAGGAAGTCGGCGACGCGGCCGGCCTTCTCGAGGCTCTGGTTGATCGTCTCGTTGGCTCCCAGGACCTTCACGTTCTCCCAGAACTCCTCGCGCAGCGCGGGGATCTGCTGCAGCGCGAGCTCGAGGCCCTTCTCGTTCCGGGCCATGCCGCAGTACTCCCACATGAGCTGGCCGAGCTCGCGGTGGAACGAGTCGACGCTGCGCTTGCCCTGGATCGAGAGCAGCCGCTTGGTCTGCTCGGCGATCCCGGCCTCGGCCGCCTTGCAGTCGGGGTGCGAGGCGTCGGTCTTGTCGAGCTTGTAGTTCGTGAAGTAGTCGCCGATCGTGTACGGCAGTACGAAGTAGCCGTCGGCGAGGCCCTGCATGAGCGCCGACGCGCCGAGGCGGTTGGCGCCGTGGTCGGAGAAGTTCGCCTCGCCGATCACGAACAGCCCGGGGATCGTGCTCATGAGGTTGTAGTCCACCCAAAGCCCGCCCATCGTGTAGTGCGAGGCCG
>CAYMQR010000139.1:0-10291 GCA_964392195.1 uncultured bacterium
CTGCAGAAGATCGAGGGAGCCGCGGGCGGCTGAGCCCGGCGCCGCCAGCGGTCGCGGTCGGCCAGGGTTGACACCTGCTTGCACCGAGGCTAGCTTCCCCCGTTTTCAAGCGAATTCGACGTGTTGCAACCGCGACGCCAACCGGGCGGTCGCGTCACGGGGAGTGCTCGATGTACGCGGTGATCCAGACGGGTGGGAAGCAGTATCGCGTCGAGGAAGGGGAGATGCTCGCGGTGGAGCGCCTCGCGGGCGAGCCCGGAGCCACCATCGACCTCGACCAGGTCCTCATGATCGGCGGTGGCGAGGCCGTGCTGGTCGGCAGCCCGACCGTCGCCGGCGCGCGCGTCGTGGGGCAGGTGGTCCGCCAGACCCGCGGCCGCAAGATCCGCGTGTTCACCTACAAGCGCCGCAAGAAGTATGCGCGCCGCATCGGTCACCGGCAGGCCCAGACCGTGATCCGCATCCAGAGCATCCAGGCACCGGCTTGATCGATCGGTCCGTCGCGACCGAGTGAGCGCCGCCGCCACGATGCGCGGCGCCCAGCACGCAGCGAGAAGGAGAAGTCGCCATGGCTCACAAAAAAGGTCAGGGCTCCAGCCGCAACGGCCGTGACTCACCCGGCCAGCACCGCGGCATCAAGGTCTACGCGGGCCAGGCCATCCCCGCCGGCAGCATCCTGGTGCGGCAGGTCGGCACCGTCGTCCACCCGGGCCGTAACGTCGGCATGGGTCGCGACTACACGCTGTTCGCCAAGGTGTCCGGGACCGTGAAGTACGAGACCTTCGGCAAGAAGGGCGCGCGGACCCGGGTCCACGTAGACGCCTGAGCAAGCCCGCCCCGGCTCGCCGGGCACGATGACGAGGCCCACCGTCGAGAGGCGGTGGGCCTTTTGTTCGCTGGCGAAGCCCGCGCCGGCATCGAAGTCCAGAGAATCGGCACCATGAAGTTCGTCGACGAAGTCGAGATCCAGGTGCAGTCGGGAGACGGCGGCAACGGCTGCGTCAGCTTCCGGCGCGTGCGCCGGAATCCGAAGGGGGGTCCCGACGGCGGTAACGGTGGTCGCGGCGGCGACGTGGTGCTGGTCGCCGACGGCCAGCTCTCGACGCTCCTCGAACTGCGCTTCCCGCAGGCGGTCTTCCGCGCGGGGCGCGGCACTCACGGCGGCGGCAACGGGAAGACCGGCGCCGCGGGCGACGACCTGGTCTTGCGCGTGCCGCTCGGCACCCGCGCCGTGGACCTCGAGCGCGAGGTCGAGCTCGGCAGCCTCGAGCGAGAGGGCGAGTCGCTGGTCGTGGCGCGGGGCGGCGCGGGCGGCAAGGGCAACGCGGCGTTCAAGACCGCCACGCGGCGCGCGCCGATCCAGGCGCAGGCCGGCAAGCCGGGCGAGGCGAAGCGGTTGCGTCTCGAGCTCCGGCTGCTCGCCGACGCCGGCCTGGTGGGCTTTCCCAACGCCGGTAAGTCGACGCTGCTGGCGCGGGTCTCGGCGGCGCGACCGCTCATCGCCGACTACCCGTTCTCCACCAAGGCGCCCATGCTCGGCGTGGTGAGCGTCGGCGAATACGAGACCTTCGTGCTCGCCGACCTGCCCGGGTTGATCGAGGGCGCCCACCAGGGCGCGGGGCTTGGCCTCCAGTTCCTGCGCCACGTCGAGCGCGCGCGGGTGCTGGTGCACCTGATCGACCTCGGCCCGTTCGCGCCCGCGCCGCCGCTCGAGAGCTACCGGATGATGCACGCCGAGCTCTCCGCCTACGATCCCGAGCTCGAGCGCAAGCCGACCATCGTAGTGCCGACCAAGATCGACCTGCCCGAAGCGCGCGCCGCCCTCGAGGCGTGCCGCGCCGATCTCGAGGCCCTCGGCCACCCGATCGTGCCGATCTCGGCCGCCACCGGTCAGGGGGTGGAGGCCCTCATGCGACGGGTGTGGGAGCTGGTGCGCGAGGCGCGCGGCTCCGAGCGCCCGTCACGTTTTCCGGACGAGCCGCTCGGCGAGCCGCGCGCCGAGGAGCAGCCATGAGCAGCACGCTCGCCTCGCGCAAGGAGTTCCCCGCGCGCGCCCGGAGCGTGGTGGTGAAGGTGGGTAGCGGCGTGCTCTCGAGCCTCGAGCAGGCGGGCGGCCCGGAGCGCATCCGCGACCTCGCCGCCGACCTGGCCGCGCTCGACGCGAGCGGGCTCGACCTGGTGCTGGTGACCTCGGGCGCGGTCGCGGGCGGCATGGAGAAGCTCGGCTGGACCGAGCGCCCGCGCGCCATCGCCGAGGTCCAGGCCGCCAGCGCGATCGGCCAGGGCGTGCTGATGCACGCCTACGCCGAGGCGTTCCGCGCCCACGGCATCACCGTCGCGCAGGTGCTGCTGACCCACGGCGACCTCGCCAACCGGGTGCGCTACCTGAACGTACGCGGCGTGCTCGAGACCCTCCGCCACCGCCGCGTGCTGCCGATCGTGAACGAGAACGACGTCACCAGCGTCGAGGAGCTCACCTTCGGCGACAACGACCGGCTCGCCGCGCTGCTGGCCGGCGTGGTCGAGGCCGACCTGCTGGTGCTGCTCACCACCTCCGACGGCCTCCACGAGCAGGACCCGCGCCTCCATCCGGGCTCGCCGCGGCTCGGCTGGGTGGACGACGTCACGCCGGCGGTCGAGGCGCTGGCGCGCGAGAGCAGCTCGTCGCTCGGCCGCGGCGGCATGGCGAGCAAGGTCCAGGCGGCGCGGATCGCGGGCCGCCTCGGGGTGTGGGTGGTGATCGCCAACGGCCTGAAGCGCGGGCTGCTACGGGCCGCCGTGGCGGGCGACGACGTCGGCACGGTGTTCGTGCCGAGCGGCAAGCGCGTCTCAAGCCGCCAGCACTGGATCGCCTACACGCGCCGCCCGCAGGGCGAGCTCACGATCGACGACGGTGCGTTCCGGGCGCTCGTCCAGGACGGCAAGAGCCTGTTGCCCAAGGGCGTGCGCGGAGTGAAGGGCACGTTCGTGTCGGGAGACGCGGTCAAGGTGGTCGGCCCCGACGGCCGCGAGGTCGCGCGCGGGCTCGCGAGCTACAACGCCGAGGAGATCGAGCGCATCCGCGGACGCCACTCCCGTGAGATCGAGTCGATCTTGGGTTACCGTTACACGGACGAGGTGATTCATCGCGACGATCTCGTGCTGACCCTCGACCCGTGGGGAGCGTGAGTGCGGTCATGACCGGATCGATGGAGCTGCGAGAGCAGGTGCGGGCCCTCACCCGGCGCGCGCGCGAGTCGGCGCGGGTGCTGGCGGCGGCCGGGTCGGCGCAGAAGAACGCGGCGCTCGAGGGGATCGCCGCGGCGCTCGAGGCGAACGCGGCGCGGCTCGTCGAGGCCAACGCCCGCGATCTCGAGCGGGCGCGCGCGGCGGGCACCTCCGCGGCCATGCTCGATCGCCTGACGCTGGACGCCAAGCGGGTCCGCGACATCGCGTCGGCGGTCCGCGAGGTCGTGGCGCTGCCCGACCCCGTGGGAGAGGTCACCGGCATGTGGCGGCGGCCGAACGGCATCCTGGTGGGGCGTATGCGGATCCCGCTCGGCGTGATCGGCATCGTCTGCCAGGCGCGCCCCAACGTCACGATCGACGCCGCCGCGCTGTGCTTCAAGGCGGGCAACGCGTGCGTGCTCAAGGGCGGCTCGGACGCCATCGAGTCCAACCTGGCGCTCGCCGAGGCGGCGCGCGGGGCGATCGCCGCGGCCGGCCTGCCGCCGGACGTCGTGCAGCTCCTGCCCTTCACCGACCGCGCCGCGGTCCAGCACCTCCTCGAGGCCGAGGAGGACGTGGACGTGATCATCCCGCGCGGCGGCGAGGCGCTGATCCGCTTCGTCGCCCAGCACTCGCGCGTCCCGGTCATCAAGCACTACAAGGGCGTGTGCCACGTGTTCGTGGACGCCTCGGCCGATCCGGTCATGGCCCGCGACATCGTGATCAACGGCAAGGTCCAGCGCCCCTCGGTGTGCAACGCTGTGGAGACCGTGCTGGTCCACGCCGACTGCGCCGCCACGATGGTTCCCGCCCTCGCCGCGGCGCTGGTGGAGAAGGGCGTCGAGATCCGCGGCTGCCCGCGCACCGTGGCGCTGGTGCCCGGGGCCCGTGCCGCCGCCGAGGAGGACTGGCCCGCCGAGTTCCTCGACCTGATCGTGGCGATGAAGGTCGTCGACGGGCTCGACGACGCCATGGCCCACATCGAGCGTTACGGCTCGATGCACACCGAGACCATCGTCACCAAGGACTACGCCAATGCCCAGCGCTTCCTGCGCGAGGTCGGCTCGAGCTGCGTCATGGTGAACGCCTCGACGCGCTTCGCCGACGGCAACCAGCTCGGCCTCGGCGCCGAGATCGGCATTTCCACCACCAAGCTCCACGCGTTCGGGCCGATGGGCCTCGAGGAGCTCACCACCCGCAAGTTCATCGTGTACGGCGAGGGACAGATCCGTGGCTGATCGCAAGTCGCGCCGCGCCTCCGAGGCGCGGCCCAAGGCTCCCGAGGGAGAAGCGCTGGCGCTCAAGTGCGTCGAGTGGGCCCACGATCGCAAGGCCCTCGACCCGGTGGTGATCGACCTGCGCGGGCGCTCGCCGTTCACCGACTTCTTCGTGGTGGTGAGCGGCCGCAGCGACCGCCAGGTGAAGGCGATCGTCGAGAGCGTGGTGCAGGGCATGAAAGCCGCGAAGGTGCCGATCATCGGCACCGAGGGCGAGTCGCGCGCGCAGTGGGTGCTGATCGACGCCAGCGACGTCGTGGTGCACGTCTTCTACGCGCCGCAGCGCTCGGTCTACGACCTCGAGAGCCTGTGGTCCGATGCGCCGCGGCTCACGCTGCCCGAGCTGCCCGAGGAGCCGGGATCGCTGGGCGCGGCGGACGCCGACGCCGACGAGGCCGGACGGGCGCCATGACGCGCTCGGCGACGCGAGGCTCGCCGCCGGCGTGAAGATCCAGGTGATCGCCATCGGCCCCACCCGCGAGCCGTTCGTGAAGGACGGGCTCGCCGAGTACCTGGGACGGATGCGCGGCGCCCGCTCGGTGGAGTGGGTCGAGGTAAAGGCCGAGCCCGGCGACCGCGCGGACGGCCGCGCCCGCGAGGCCGAGCGCGCGCTCGCGAAGGTGCCGCCCGGGTCGCTGCTGGTGGCCGTCGACGAGCACGGCGAGATGCTCACCAGCGAGGGCTTCGCCGCCTGGATCGCGGCCGCCGAGCGCGCCGGCGAGCGCCACCTGAGCTTCGTGATCGGCGGCGCTCACGGGCTGCATCCCTCGGTTGCAAGCCGATCGCGCTTCACGTTAAGCCTCTCGCGGATGACGTTCCCGCACGAGTTGGTTCGCGTGGTGCTCGCGGAGCAGCTCTACCGGGCGTTCCAGATCCAGGGCGGCACGGGGTACCACCACGGCGAGCCGTCGCTCGCCGCGGGTGAGGGAGCGGGGGTCCGGAAGCCTCCGGTCCCGTCGCACCGATCGGCGCGGCACGCGCGCACGGGGCGGGCATGATCAAGCTGATCCGCATCATGGTGGGCCTCGTCGCCGGCGTGGCGGCGTTCGTCTACCTGTTCTTCTTCGCCAAGTGGAACCCGGAGGTCCTCGGCCACTCGGTGCGGCTCACGTTGTGGAACTACAAGGCGCCCTTCGACGTCACCGTCTACCCGGTGCTGGTGCTGGTGGTCGGGATCGCGCTGGTGTTCGCGGTCTCGTACACGGTCGGCTACGTGCCGGCGTGGCTCGCGCGCGGCAAGGTCGGGCGCGGCGCCCGCAAGGGCCAGGTGGCGATCGACCAGCTCGAGGAGGCCCTCGACCTGGTGGCGCGCAAGGACCCGGCGCGCGCGCGCAAGGCGCTCGGCCACGCGCTCGACCACCCGCTCACCCACACCGCGAGCCACCTGGCGCTCGCGGAGCTCCACCTCGCCGCGGGCCAGCGCGCCACCGCGCTCGAGCTCCTCGAGGCGGAGCGGATCGCCAACCCGCAGAGCGTCCGCGTCTCGCTCGCCAAGGCGAAGGTGCTGGAGGCCGACGGGCGGCCTGCGGAGGCGGCCAGCGAGCTGCGTCGCGCGCTGCGCGAGAGCGGCCCGAGCGTCGGCGTGCTGGAGGCGCTCCGCGACCTGGTGGAGCGGGAGGGCAACTGGGAGGAGGCGTACACCACCCAGCAGCACCTCACGCGGCTCCTGCGCGAGGCGAAGAACCCGACACTCGAGCGCGAGGCCGGGCGGCTCACCTTCCTGCGCTACGAGGTCGCGCGCCGCCGCATCGACGACGGCAAGGTCGACGACGCCGTGACCGCGCTGCGCGACATCCTCAAGCGCAACCCGGGCTTCGTGCCGGCGGCGGTCACGCTCGGCGACGCGCTCGCCACCAAGGGCCAGGACGGCGACGCCATCAAGGTGTGGGAGAAGGCGTTCCGGGTCGAGCCGCAGCTCGTGCTCCTCGACCGCCTCGAGACGCTCTGCCTCAAGCAGGGCGACCCCGGGCGGGTGGTGAAGATCTACCAGGAGGCGCTCGCGCGCGACGCCAAGAACCTGGTGCTGCGGTTCATGTACGGGAAGTTCTGCCTGAAGCTCGAGATGGTCGACGAGGCCCTCGAGCAGTTCGACCAGATCGAGTCGGCGGGCGCCCACTTCCTCGAGCTCTCGGTGCTGCGCGGCGAGGCGCTGCACCGCCGCAAGAACCTCGACGTGGCGGTCGAGGAGTTCCGCAAGGCGGTGCGGATCGAGGGGCTGCGGTACGTGTGCCGGAAGTGCGCCACCAGCACCCTCACCTGGGGTGCGCGGTGCGCGGCGTGCGGCGAGTGGGACACGCTACGCAGCGCGGCGCGACTCGAGATCGAGGCGCAGGAGAAGTCGACGCCCCACGTCGGCCCGCTGCCCACGGTCTGACCGGCGCCACGCCCGGCGCGCGGATTGCTCCGCTCGGCGCGCCATGCGCGCGCTGCTCGCCGATCTGTGGGCGCTGGTGCTGCCCTCCGCCTGCCACCTGTGCGGTGCGACGGGCGCGGGGGCCGGGCACGGCACCCTCTGCACCGCGTGCCTGACCGCGATCCCGCGCCTGCCGGCGAGGGTGTGCGAGGCGTGCGGCGTGCCGCGGCCGGGCCCTTTCGCGCGCTGTGCGGCGTGCAGGGCGCAGCCGCGGGCGTTCCGGTGCGCCCGCGCCGTCGCACCCTACGCGGGCTCGGTCCACACCCTCGTGCAGCGCTACAAGTACGACCGCGTCCACGCGCTCGCGGCGCCGCTGGTCGAGCTCCTGGTGGCGCGCGATCCGTACGCCGCGCGCCGTCCCGACGTGGTGGTCGCGGTGCCGCTCGCCGCGTACCGGCTGCGCCAGCGCGGCTTCAACCAGGCCGCGCTGCTGGCCCGCGGCTTCGCGCGCGCCCGCGGGCTTCGCTACGTGCCACGGGTGCTCGCGCGGCGCGCCGCCCGCAACACCCAGGCCGAGTCCTCCCGGGCCGAGCGGCAGAGCAACGTGAGCCAGGTCTTCCGGGTGGCGCGGCGGCGCGCGGTGGCGGGCCGCGAGGTGCTGCTGGTGGACGACGTGGTCACCACCGCGGCGACCGCCGACGCCTGCGCCGCGGTGCTTCGCGGGGCGGGGGCGCGCTCGGTGGACGTGCTGGCGCTGGCCCGGACCGGGGTCGGCGAGCTTGCGCCGTGAGCCGCGTCTCACCGCTCGCCGGCGGGCCTCCCGGGACACCTCGCGGCGTCGATCCGCCTTGACATGCCCGGCTTCGGGATGGTACCTGCAACCACGCTCGATGTCCCCGAAAAAATTGGGAAAGACGAGGTTTCCGTGACGCGCACTCGAATCCGGGCCGTGGCCCTAACGTGTCTCGCCGCGCTCCCCGGCTGCTACTACTTCGAAGCCCAGGATGCGCTCGGCAGCGCCGAGAGCGCGTTCGAGTCGGCCAAGACCCAGGGTCTCGAACAGTCGAACCCGTACCAGTTCTATCTCGGCCAGAGCTACCTCGACCGCGCGCACATCGAGAACAAGGAATCGGACTTCGCGTCGGCCCGCGACTTCGCGCGCAAGTCCCAGTCGCACCTGAGCGGCACGCTGGGCATCCCGGCGCCCGCCGCCGCCGCGGGCGCGGTCATCCCGCCCGCCGGGCCCGCTCCCGCCGCCGCGCCGAGCGCCGGCAGCGGTGACATGGAGGTGACGCCGGTGGCACCGCCGGCCGCCGCGGCCCCCGCCGCGCCGCCTGAGCCCGAGCTGGTGGTCCAGCCCGAGCCCGAGAACGGTAAGTGAACGCTTCGCCCGTCCCCACTCCCAACGACGTCGAACGTGACGACGAGGACAGCCGAATGAGTCGCATGCGCAGCACTCTCGTAGCCCGGGCGAAGACCACGCGCGGGACCTCCGTGATCGGTGGCGCCGTGGCGCTGGTGGTCGCGTCCGCCGTGCTGGTGGGCGCGGGCGGCTGCACCAACGCCGGGCTCATGAAGTCCCAGGCCGACGACCTGTCGCGCGAGCTCGAGCAGCTCAAGGCGCAGCAGGCCGAGAAGTGCGCCCCGCGCGAGATGGCCGTCGCCGAGTCGAACCTCGACTTCTTCGACGAGGAGTACGCCGAGCGCGACTACTGGGAGGCGCAGGACGCGCTCGCGGTGGCCAAGGAGAATGCCAAGAAGGCGCAGGAGCAGCTCGTGAGCTGCGCCGACCGCGACCACGACGGCATCCTCGACGTCGACGACCTCTGCCCCGACGATCCCGAGACCGTGAATGGCTACCGCGACGAGGACGGCTGCCCCGACGGCATCCCGAGCAGCGCGCCGGTGCCGGGCCCGGTCGACTTCCACGTCCGCCAGTCGGTCTACTTCGACACCGCCAAGCACGCGCTCACGCCCGAGTCGCAGCACATCGTCCGCGAGGCGGTGCGGCAGATCAACGAGGATCCGCACATGATGCTGGTGGCCGAGGGCAACACCGACAGCGTCGGCTCGGACGCTTCGAACCAGAAGCTCAGCATCGAGCGCGCGACGGCGGTGAAGGCGGAGCTGGTCGCCGCCGGCATCGACGCGAGCCGGATCGAGGTGGTCGGCTTCGGTGAGTCGCGGCCGATCGCCACCAACGCCACCGCCGAGGGCCGCGCCCAGAACCGGCGCGTGGACCTGCGCTCGAAGTAATCGGCTCGCGCACGCCGCGCGTCGCGCAAGCGAAGGAGGCCTCGTCGCCGGGTGGCGACGGGGCCTTTTTCGCGTATGGTGACCGGATCGCCCGCGCGCGCGTGGTGACTCGCCGCACGCGCGAGCGGCGCCGCGGCGTGACCCGCCGCCCTCGCGCCGCACGCACCCGACTCCCACCCGATGAGCACCGACACTCCACCGCCCGCCGTGGCGGCGCCCACCCGGCCGCTCTTGCCGGGGCGCTTCGTGGCGCTCGACTTCGAGACCACCGGGCTCAGCTCGAGCCGCGACCGCATCATGGACATCGGCGCCGTCGAGTGCGTCGACGGCGAGATCGGCCGCACCTACCGCACGCTGGTGAAGCCGGGCCTGCCGATCCCGGCGGCGATCACCCGGCTCACCGGCATCGACGAGGAGATGGTCGCCTCCGCGCCCACCTTCGAGCAGGTGGCGCCCGAGCTGCTCGCATTCCTCGGCGACTCGCCGATCCTCGCCCACAACGCCCGCTTCGAGCGCGAGTTCCTCACCGCCGCGCTGGGACGCGAGATCCCCAACGCATACCTCGACACCCTCGAGCTCGCGGGCCTGGTGCGCGGCACCGACGTGCGCCGCAGCCTCGGCCACCTGGCGCGCGCCTACGAGGTGCGCGACCACGAGGTCCACCGCGGCCTCGAGGACGCGCTCGACTGCCTGCACGTCACGTTCGCGGTGCTGCGCTCGGTGGTGGCCGACCGCCGCCGCGGCTTCGTCGAGCGCGTGCTCGCGATCCTGGGCGGCACGCGCTGGGGCTGGCTGCCGGTCTTCGAGCGACTGCGCGAGGTCGTCGAGGCGCCGCCGGCGTCGCCGCCGGTCGTCGCGCCGCAGCGGGCCGTCGAGCAGCGCGACGAGCCGCAGAGCTACACGCCCGTGGCGGCGGACGACGTGCGGCGCGCGTTCGCCGAGACCGGCGCCCTCGCCGGCGAGCTCGGCGCGTGGGAGCCGCGCCCGCAGCAGCTCGAGATGGCGCTCGCCGTGGGCGAGGCGCTCTCGACGGGCCAGTCGCTCATGATCGAGGCGCCCACGGGCGTGGGGAAGAGCCTCGCGTACCTGGTGCCGGCCGCGCTCTTCGCGCGCGCCAACGACGTGCGCGTGGTGGTCGCCACCCACACCCGCAACCTCCAGGACCAGCTCGCCGGCCAGGAGCTGCCGCGGGCGCGCG
>CAYMQR010000140.1:0-10278 GCA_964392195.1 uncultured bacterium
ACGACCGCGGTCACGATGCTGCGGCCATCCTCGCTGTCGGCGATGCTCTGCACGAACGAGCGGTCGATCTTGAGCGCGTCGAGTGGCAGCCGTCCCACGTAGTTGAGCGACGAGTAGCCGGTGCCGAAGTCGTCGAGCGCCACCTGGATGCCGAGCGCGCGCAGGCTCTCGAGCGTCGCGACCGCGGCCTCCGGGTTCTGGATCATGGCGCTCTCGGTGATCTCGAGCTCGAGCACGTCGTTCGGTAGCCCGGCCTCCATCAGCGCGCCGCGCACGATGTCGTAGAGGTGCGGATCGGCGAACTGATGGCTCGACACGTTCACCGCGATGCGCAGCGGCGGCAGCCCGGCATCGAGCCACGCGCGCATCTGCGCGCACACGCTCGAGAGCACCCACGAGCCGAGCTGGCCGATCAGCCCCAGGTCCTCGGCGAGCGGGATGAAGTCCGCGGGCGAGATGAAGCCGCGCGTCGGGTGCTCCCAGCGCACCAGCGCCTCGAGGCCGGTGACCCGCCCATCGTGGAGGTCGACCTTGGGCTGGTAGTGGACCTTGAAGTCCGACCACTCGACGGCGCGGCGCAGGTCGGTGCCGAGGTCCAGCCGCCGCATGGCCTCGATGCTCATCGACGGCGAGAAGAAGAAGTACGCGTCGCGCCCCGCCTGCTTGGCCTGGTACATCGCCATGTCGGCGTGCTTGAGGAGGGTCTCGACGTCACCGCCGTCGTCGGGTGCCACCGCGATGCCGATGCTCGCGCCCACGCGCACCTCGCGCCCGGCGAGCGCGAACGGCTTGCGCAGCTCGTTGAGCATCCGCTCGGCGACCCGCCCGGCGTCCTCGCGGCCGCGCAGCCGCGTGAGCATGACGGTGAACTCGTCGCCGCCCTGGCGCGACACGGTGAAGCACGGGTGGCCCGACTCGGAGCGTGACACGGCGTCCGAGCCGCGCACGCAGCCCATCACCCGCTCCGCCACCAGCCGGAGCAGCCGGTCGCCCTCACCGTGGCCGAAGTTGTCGTTGATCTCCTTGAAGCGGTCGAGGTCGAGGAACAGCACCGCGACGTGGCCGCCATGGCGGCGCGTCTCGCGCAGGCTCTGGTCGAGGCGCTCCTTGAGGCACTGGCGGTTCGGCAGGCCGGTGAGCACGTCGTAGTACGCGAGGTAGCGGATGCGCTCCTCGGCCTGCTCGCGGCTGCGCAGCTCGCCGCGGCGCGCCTGCACTTCCTTGTCGAGCTGGTCGCGCTGGCGCTCGAGCTCGCGGTCGCGCACCTGGATCTGCTGGAGCATGCGGTTGAAGGTGTCGATCAGGAGACCGAACTCGTCCTCGCCGGCGGCGTCGACGCGCACCGAGTAGTCCTTGCGGCGCGTGACGTGCTGGGCGGTGTCGATGAGCGCCAGGATCGGCCGCGACACCATGCGCTCGAAGCGCGCCGTGGCGGCGAACGCGACCAGGGTCGCGACGCACATGACCACCGCCGCGATCATCCCCGAGCGCGCCAGCTCCTCGCGCAGCACCAGCGTCTGGGCGCGCACCGTGATGGTGCCGTTCAGGTGGTCCTGGAACTCGATCGGCATCGCCCAGCGGATCTCGGTGCCGAGCCGCGTGTAGCTCTCGTGGCTCACGCTGCGCGGCACGCAGCGGCGGGTGTTGATGTCGACGTCGTGACGGAAGTGGCTCGCCACGAGCCGCGCGTCGGCGGTGAAGAGGCACGCCTCGATGATCGAGCGGTCCTGGGCGAGCGCGTCGAGCATCACCTGCGCGGCCGGCATCACCTGCTCCTCGAGGGCGCCGTCGAGGGCGAGCGAGGCGCGCGCGCTCCACGCGATCACGTGGCCGAGCGTCGAGAGCTTCTCCACGGTACGGCGCTCGGACGTGGTGATCTGGTACCAGAGGAAGGCCGACGACGCGACGCCGAGCGCGACCCCCGAGGTGATCACCGCGTGGAGCAGCAGCCGGAGGCGGATCCGGAGCTTGCCGCCGTCGTGGGAGATGGTGAGCGGCTCGTCCGCGCCCCGCTTGGCGCGGCGGCGAACCAGCGACGAAGACCTGTCACGCGCGGCGCCACCGACCTCCGGAGGAGTCGGACGCTCCTGGTCCCACGGCCAGCCGTCGTCGAGGCGCGGTGCCTCGGCGGCGTCGGGCGGAGCCGGGACGGCGCGGGCGGCGCCGGCGAGCGTGGGTGGGATCGTGGTGACGCTCGTCGAGGCGCGGCGCGCGACCTGCGCGCTCGACGGGTCGGTCGTGTCCGCCGACGACGGTGGCGCGGGCGGCGAGGCCGGAGCCGCGGGCTCGGCCTTGCGCTTGTCGAGCACCTGGGTCGGTGCGTCGACGTCGAAGTCCGCGAGGTCGAAGGAGGTTTCCGCGAGCGCCATCGGAACGAGGTCCTCGACCCGCCATCGGGTGTGTGGAGAAAGCAGGACGTAGCGCGGCAATGCAGATATCGCGCCCACCGGAATCGTCGGGAATCCCTGACGAAACGACCTCCGAGTCTCCGGCCGTTCAGGGACCGGCGAGGCTCGGTGACGTCGACCGTCAGATTCTTGAGCACCTGGCGCGGGGTTCGACCGGGCGTTTCACCCTTGCGCCGCGGCCCGGCGCGTGGGACGAACGGCGGGACCGGACCGCGACCGAGCACCCGCCCAGCCCCTCATGAGCCCTCTCACCCACGCGCTCCTGAGCTGGCTCGCCGCCAACGGTGCGCCGAGCCTGTCGCGGCGCGAGCGCGGGCTGGTGACGCTGGCGGGCGTGGTTCCCGACCTCGACGCGGCCGGCGCCCTACCCCAGCTCCTCACCGCCAGTACGGCGCACCCGGTCTACTGGGGCTCGGACTACCACCACGTCCTCGGTCACAACCTGATGGCCGCGGTGGCCGTCTCGGGGATCGTGGCGTGGCGCTCCGAGCGGCGCGCTCTCGCGAGCGCGCTGGCGTGCGCGACGTTCCACCTCCACCTGCTCTGCGACCTGGTCGGCTCACGGGGCGGCGACGGCTACACCTGGCCGATGACCTACCTGTTCCCGTTCACCGACCGGGTCGAGCTCTCGTGGTCGGGCCAGTGGGAGCTCGACGCGTGGCCCAACATCGCGATCACCGCGGCCGCGATCGCGATCGCCCTCGGGCTCGCGGCGGCGCGGGGCTTCGGTCCGCTCGAGGTCGTGTGGCCCGCCGGCGATCGCGCGCTGGTGGCTGTCGCGCAGCGCTGGCGCGCTCGCCTCGCCGCCTCGCTCGGCCGCGCCAGCGGCGCCCGCTGAGGCTAAGGCGGTGGGCTGCTCGTCGTGCACCACGCTCGCGACGCGGTGCCCCGGCTTCCACGGACCGTCGAGGAACCGCCTGGCGCGCAGACCGACCACCTGCACGACCGCGATCCGGCGCCCGCCGTGGTGGGCGGCCACGGGACTCGCCACCTCGGCGCGCTGGTGGGCAGCGCGCGTGAGCCGGAACGCCACGGTGTCGCGGTCGATCGTGAACCGATAGGTGTCGCCCGCGACGGTGAGCGTGCGGCGAAGCGGCGACGGTCCAGGGCGGCGTCCGATCGATACGCCTCCGTACGTCAACCGGCGCGGCGGGCGGAGTCCGAGCCGCCGCCCGAGCGGTGGATGCCATACGCCATCGCCTGCCCGATCACCAGCTCGTCGAAGCCCGCCCCGGACGGATCGGCGGCGTCGCGCGGCAGCTTCACCACCACGCGCCGCGCCGCCACCCGCCGCGCCTCGGTCCAGAACCGCTCGCCGAGCGGCGCGTGCGCCGCGATCCGCCTGAGCAGCGTGAAGCCGGGCGCGGAGCGGCGCGGCCGCGCGAACATCTCGTCGACGTAGACCGCGTCGACGGCGCCGGCGGGCATCGCGGCGAGCACGTCGGCCGCATCGCCGCACACCACCCGCACGCGCTCGGCGGCGGCGAGCCCGAGCGCGCTCTCGCGCCGCCGCCGCGCCTCGGCGAGCGCCGCGAGCACCGGGCTGACCTCGACGCCGATCACCTCTACGCCGAGCACGTCGGCGAGATGGATGGCGTCCAAGGCGAGGCCCAACGTGGCGTCGAGGACCCGCGCGAGGGGAGGCTCGCCCGCCGGCGCCAGCGCGCGCACCAGCGGATGGATCGCGCCGGCGTCACGGCGCGAGCCGAGCATGCCGCGGTGAACGGCGAGCCGCGTGCCGCCCGGCGCCTGCAGCCACTCGCCCTCACGACCCACCACGTAGGCGAGCCCGGCCCCGCGCGCGGCGAGGAGCTCCTCGAGGCTGCCCGAGCGGGTGGCCACCTCGGCGCCGCAGCGCGCCGCGACCTCGGCGGCGCGGCGGCTCGCCGCCCCGGTCGCGTCCTTGGCCGTGGTGACGACCAGCCGGGGCGGCGCCGCGCTCGGCTCGACCTGCTCCTCCGCGAGGGGCGGGTTCGGCCGCACCCTCACACGACGCGGTTCTGGCGGATGCACTCGGAGTACCAGGCGGCGCTCGCCTTGGGGATGCGGCGCTGGGTGGGATAGTCGACGTAGACGATGCCGAAGCGCTTCGCGTAGCCCCACGACCACTCGAAGTTGTCGAGCAGGCTCCACAGGCAATAGCCCGTGATCGGGAGGCCCTCGGCGGCAGCCCGCGCGAGCTGGCGCAGGTAGCCGCGCAGGTAGACGATCCGGTCGAGGTCGATCACCTCGCCCGCCGCGTTCACCTCGTCGCGCGCCGCGCAGCCGTTCTCGGAGACGAAGAACGTGCCGCGGAAGCCGAGCTGCTCGGCCACGTGGCGCGGCGCCCAGTAGAGCGCGTCGGGGACCACGTCGAGCCACGGCATGTCGAGCTTGGGATAGCCGGCGGGAAACGGCAGGATCTCGAAGCCCGCCTCGGTCGGCGCGGCGCGCACGTAGACGCCCGTGTAGACGTTGAGGCCGAGCTCGTCGAGCGGCTGGGCGATGAGCGCGAGGTCGCCGGGGGCCACCTCCGGCATCTCGCCGCGCCGTCGCGCCTGCTCCTCGAGACGGGGCTCGTAGCGGCCGGTCAGCGCCGGCACTAGGATGCCGCCGTTGGTGCCGAGCACGCCGAGCGCGCGGCCGGCCGCGGCCACGTCCTCCGCCGACTCCCGGTACGGCACCGGCACCGAGAGGTTGTCGACCAGGCTCACCCTGCACGGCCCGGTCGCCAACGCGCGGATCGCCTGCGCGGCGAGGCCGTGGCCGAGGAGCGCGTGGTGGGACGTCTGCCACACCTCGCGCTGGCCCGCGAGCTTCACCCCCGGTGCGTGGAAGCCGGGGCGCTCGGCGCCGTACGAGAAATGCGTGAAGCACGCGATCTCGTTCATGGTCGTCCAGCGCGTGACGCGGTCGCCCAGCGCCTTGACGACCACCGCCACGTAATCCGCGAAGTCGTCGGCCATCCGCCGCGCGCGCCAGCCGCCGTAGCGCTCCTCGAGCGCCTGCGGATGGTCCCAGTGATAGAGCGTCACGCGCGGCTCGATGCCGTGCCGCCGCAGCTCGTCGAGGAGACGGCGATAGAAGTCGAGGCCACGCTCCTCGACCGCGCCCGTGCCGTCCGGCAAGACCCGAGGCCAGGCGATCGAGAACCGGTAGACCTTCGCTCCCAGCGACGCGATCAGCTCCACGTCGTTCGCCATGCGCCGGTAGTGGTCGCACGCGACGGCGCCGGTGTCGCCACCGAGGACCCGCCCCGGGGTGCTGCTGAAGACGTCCCACACCGACGGGGCGCGTCCGTCGTCGGTGGCCGCGCCCTCGATCTGATACGAGGCGGTCGCCACCCCCCACTCGAAGCCGTCCGGTAATCGATCCGTCATCGGCGCGCTCTCGCCTCCGGGCGTGCCTTTGCTTGTCGCCGAGGCTGTGTGAGACTAGCTGCCTTTTCCCTCGGACGCCGAGCCAGCCCCATGAAATCTCCGCAGATTTCCCGTGCTTCAGCCTGTCTCGCGGTGCTCGTAGCGGCGCTCGCCTGCGCCGCCGCGGAGCCAGCGGCCGCCCAGACGCCGTTCGGGTTCGAGACGGTCATCGAGCGCGCCCGCAAGCTCGCCGCCGAGCCGTACCGGGACGCCAAGGGGCAGGTGCCCGACTGGCTCCTCAAGATCAACTACGACCAGTGGCGTGACATCCGGTTCCGGCCCGACGCGGCGCTGTGGGCCGACCGTCCCTCTCCGTTCCGGGCGCAGTTCTTCCACGCCGGGCTCTTCTACAACAAGACGGTGAAGGTGAACGTGGTCGAGGGCAGCCTGGTCAGGCCGCTCGACTTCAACCCCAACCAGTTCGACTACGGCCGCAACGAGTTCGCCAGCCAGGTGCCACAGGACATGGGGTACGGCGGCTTCCGGCTGCACGCGAACTTCAAGACCAAGGACTACTACGACGAGGTCATCGTGTTCCTGGGCGCGAGCTACTTCCGCGCGCTGGGACGCGATCTGACCTTCGGGCTCTCGGCGCGCGGCCTCGCGATCGACACCGCCGAGGCACGCGGTGAGGAGTTTCCGCGCTTCACCGAGTTCTGGCTGGTGAGCCCGGTGCCGCGTCCGCGCCCCGACCCGGCGGCCAAGGACGGCAAGGAAACGGCCAAGCCGAAGGCGAAGGCCAAGGACGCCAAGGTCGCCGAGCAGCCGCGCGCCAGCTACCCGGCCGATCCCAACCAGGCCACCGTCGACGCGCTGCTCGACAGCGAGAGCGCGACCGGCGCCTACCAGTTCAAGATCACCCCGGGTGTCGACACCGTCGTGAAGGTGGACTCGCGGGTGTTCTTCCGCACCGAGGTCAAGAAGGTCGGCATCGCGTCGCTGACGTCGATGTTCTACCACGGTGAGAACACCATCCGGCGCTTCGACGACTTCCGTCCCGAGGTCCACGACTCCGACGGCCTGCAGCTCGCGATGCGCTCGGGCGAGTGGCTGTGGCGGCCCCTCGAGAACCCCAAGGAGCTCAGGGTCTCGAGCTTCCAGATGGAGAACCCCGCGGGCTTCGGGCTGATCCAGCGCGACCGGAACTTCGATCACTACCAGGACCTCGAGGCGCGCTCCGAGATGCGCCCGAGCGTGTGGATCGAGCCCGAAGGCAACTGGGGAAGCGGCCGCGTCGAGCTGGTCGAGATCCCCACCAGCTCGGACTTCAACGACAACGTCGTCGCGTACTGGGTGCCGAACTGGCCCGCCAAGCCGGGTGGCATGCTGCAGCACGCGTACACCATGCACTGGTTCGGCGACGATCCCGCCCGCCAGCCCGAGGGACGCGCGGTCGCCACCTACCGCGACTCGGCCGGTCACGACGACATGCGCCGCTTCGTCATCGACTTCGAGGGCAAGAAGCTCGCCGAGATCCCCGCCGACCGGGTGCTGCACGGCACGGTGAGCGTGGCCGGCGGCGCGGAGCTGGCGGACGTGGTGGAGCAGCAGGTCATCAAGAACCCCTACACCGGCGGCTGGCGCCTCACCTTCAAGCTCGCCGTGAAGAAGAAGGCGCCGATCGATCTGCGCGCGTTCATCGACGAGAAGGGCGAGGCCCTCACCGAGACCTGGACGTATCTGCTGCAGCCGTGAAGCCTTCCACGTCCTCCGAGCCTCCGGGCGCCGGCGCCCCCGCCGCCCGGCCGTCGCCGCGGGTCCTCTCCCTTCCCGAGGCGCGCGTCCTCCAGGACTGGAAGGAAGCGCACGAGCGCTCGCTCGCGTACCTGGCCGCGCTCGGCATCGACGACCCGATGCGCGGCAAGCTCGCGAGCGACGCGGTCGAGCGTGCCCTCGAGCAGCCCTGGGATGCGTCGAGCGACGCGGTGCTGGAGACGCTGCGCGCGCTGCGCACCGTGGTGCGTGAGACCTATCCCCTCGCCCACGACGGCAACGCCGAATCCGGCTCCGACGACGACGCGTTCCTGGGCTGGCGCCTCGCGCACGCCGCGAGCGACCCACCCAACCCGGTGGCGCGTCCGCGCTCGCCGGCGCCGCCGGGGGAGCCGCTGCGCTCGATGCCGCTGGTCTTCCGCCGCTCGATGCACTCGGACGAGACCCTCGAGCGCAGCATGCTGCGCCGCTGGTTCCGCCGCCTGACGGGACGGCGCCACGCCGACGCGGCCACGGCGCGCCGGCCGCTGCGCCGGGCGCGCAAGAAGATGCCCTGGACGCGCGTCGCGCGGCGGCGGCGCTGGCTGCTGGTGTTGCTGATCCTGCTGCCCACCCTGATCGCGAGCAACTTCATGGCCGAGGTGCTGCCCTACAAGGGCCGCACCGGGCTCGAGCTCGCGATCGTGGTGTTCTTCGGCGCGCTCTTCGGCTGGATCTCGATCGGCTTCTGGACCGCGACGCTCGGCTTCTTCACGCTGGTGCGCAAGCGCGACAGGTTCGCGATCACCCACATCGAGCCGTCCTCCAGCGACGACTCGATCCACGGCCAGGAAGGGCGCCCGCCGTGGCCCGACGAGGCGCTCGCGGCGCGCACCGTCGTGATCATGCCGATCTGCAACGAGCCGGTGGAGCGCGTGTTCGCCGGGCTGCGCGCGATCCACGACTCGCTGGTGCGCACCGGGCGCGACCGCGAGTTCCACTTCTTCGTGCTGAGCGACACCGCCGACCCCACCCTCGCCGCCCACGAGATCGAGGCGTGGTTCGAGTGGTGCAAGGCGGTGAACGGCTTCGGGCGGATCTTCTACCGGCGCCGCAAGGTCCGCATCGAGCGCAAGAGCGGCAACGTCGCCGACTTCCTGCGCCGCTGGGGCAGCCGCTACGAGTTCATGATCAGCCTCGACGCCGACAGCCTGATGGCCGGCGAGACGCTGGTGAAGCTCGTCGAGCTCGCCGAGCGCCACCCCGACGCGGCGATGATCCAGACCGTGCCCGCGGCGATGAACCGCAAGTCGCTGCTGGCGCGCATGCAGCAGTTCTCGAGCCGCGCGTACGGCCCGATGTTCGCCGCGGGCCTCCACTACTGGCAGCTCGGCGACGGCCAGTACTGGGGTCACAACACCGTCATCCGCGTGAAGCCGTTCATGGACCACTGCGGGCTGCCGCGCCTGCCGGGCGTCGAGCCGCTCGGCGGCGAGATCCTGAGCCACGACTTCGTGGAAGCGGCGCTCCTCGGCCGCGCCGGCTGGACGCTGTGGCTCGCCTACGACCTCGAAGGCAGCTTCGAGGAGGTGCCGAGCACGCTGCTCGAGGAGATGAAGCGCGACCGGCGCTGGTGCCAGGGCAACCTCCAGCACCTCCGCCTGCTCTTCACCGAGGGGTTGTTCGGCGCGCACCGCATGCTCTTTCTCAACGGCGCCCTCTCCTACGTCTCGGCGCTGCTGTGGTTCACGTTCCTGGCGCTCAGCACCGTCGAGGCGGTCCTCAACAAGCTCCGCCCGCCCGAGTACTTCCCGCACGGCCGCGGGCTCTTCCCCGAGTGGCCGGTGTGGCGCCCCGACTGGGCGCTCACCCTCGCCGGCGTGACGGCGGTCATCCTGTTCCTGCCCAAGCTCTTGAGCGTGTTGCTGGTGATCTTCAAGCGCAAGCAGCTCCGGCAGTTCGGCGGGCTCTTCGGCCTCAACGCGAGCGTGGTGCTGGAGACGCTCATGGGCAGCCTGATGGCGCCCATCCGCATGGTCTTCCACAGCCGCTACGTGGTGATGAACCTGCTCGGCCGCACGGTGGGCTGGAAGTCCGGCAGCCGCGACGAGTCCGACACCTCGTGGGGCGAGGCGTTGCGCCACCACTGGGGCGACACGCTGTTCGCGAGCGCCTGGGGAGCCGGCCTCTACTGGCTCAACCCGAGCTACTTCTGGTGGGTCATGCCGATCATCGGCGCGCTCATCCTGTCGATCCCGATGTCGGTGTGGACGAGCCGGGTCACCCTGGGTGCGAAGGCGCGCCGCCTCAAGCTCTTCGTGACGCCCGAGGAGCACACGCCGCCGCCCGAGCTGGTCGCGCTGCACGCGTACGAGGACGCCTTCGAGAGCGCCAAGGCGGCGCTCCCCGAGCTCGAGCAGGACGGCTTCGTGCGCGCCGTCGTCGATCCGTACGTCAACGCCCTGCACCGCGCGGTCGCGGGGCGGCGACGCCGGGTCAAGCCAGGCGTGCGCGCCGCGCGGCGAAAGATGATCGCCCGGGCGATCGCCGAAGGTCCGGCGGTGCTCTCCGCCAAGCAGCGGCGCTATCTGATGCAGGACCCCGACGCGATCGACGAGCTCCACGAGCTGGTGTGGTCGCAGCCGGACCGGCTCCTGGCCGCCCGCTGGGGCCGGCCAGGCGTTCACCCTGGGCGCGGGTGAGCGCGGCGCCACGCACCGACCGTCAGGCCGCGCATCGCGGAGGCATCCGCTCGAGGCTCTTCGACTCCGGACGTGGCG
>CAYMQR010000141.1:0-10266 GCA_964392195.1 uncultured bacterium
AAAGCTCCACAGGCCGATTTTCGCGGGAAAGCCGCGAAAATGGCCCGAAATGGGCCTCTAGGGGGCCATCTGGACGCGGTATTCGCCGGTCAAACCGACGTCGATTCGCCAGCCGCCGGGGACGCGGCGGGGGGAAATCGAGGTGACGCCGTCGCCGGTCACGGTGGGCGCGGTGTCGAGGTCGGAGGGCACCCACAGATCGGCGGTGGAGGCGGCGTCGGTGGAGCCGGTGAAGGTCAGGTTCGCGTCGCAGGTCGGGGCCGAGAGACTGGTGAGTCGGCCGGGCGCGGCACGCGGGAACGCGCGCCGCACGCACTGCGTGACCTGGAAGCGGGCGTTGCCGCAGCTCGCCGCCTGGTTCGCCACCCACTCCGGGGAGGGCGGCCACGCTCCCGAGACGTTGTGGGGGTCGCCGCACTCCTGCTCCCACTGCCACCACGCACCGCCGGCGCGCAGGTGCTGGTCCTCGAGCTTGCCGAAGCGCGCGTACCAGCTCTCGTTCTGCTCGGCGGACGAGAAGCTGCCGTACTCGCCGGTCCAGAGCGGCGCCTGGTAGAGCGCGACGGCGAGATCGAAGAGCGAGAACGAGAGCTCGAGCAGCCCCGGGAAGCTCGGCCCGATCGACTCGAAGTAGTTGTGGGAGGCGAACACCACGTTGGGGTCGTCGGTCCAGTCGAAGGGTGGCAGCGCCGCGAACACGGTGGGCTCGAAGAACACGATGTGGCCCTTCGAGCCGGCGGCGCTCTCGCTGGCGCGGATCGCGGCGAGCGCCGACTGGTAGAAGGCGGTGAGCCCCGCGATCGTGGCATTGCCGTCGCCGCTGGTGCCGGGCTCGTTGAGGAGGTCGTAGCCGGCCACGCCGTCGTCGCCGGCGAACTCGCTGGCGATGAAGCCCCACAGCTCGGCGAGCTCGTCCCGGACGCCGTCGCGGTTGGCGTAGAAGTTGGCCCACGCGGCGCGCACCGCCGGGCTGTCCTCTCGCCCTCCGGGAGTACACGTGGCGGCGCCGTCGGTGAAGGTGGCCCAATCGGGCGCGCCGTCCCAGCCGATCTGCGGACGGGTGCCGCTCGGGCAGCTCTCGCCGCGAGGCGTGAACACGAACTTCGACCACGCGTCCTGGTGCATGTCGATCACCACGTAGAGGCCGTGCGCGTTGGCGTCCACCACGGCGGCGCGCACCCGCGCCAGGTACGCGAGGTCGATCTGGTCGCGGACCGGCTCCCACGCCGACCACGTCGTGACCAGCCGGATCACGTTGGCGCCGGTGCCGGCGACGTCGTGCCAGTCGTCCTCGCCGAGCGGCGCCACCGTGGGCAGCGCCGGATCGGACACGAAGTAGTCGCCGAGGTGGTTGAAGTTGACCCCGCGCAGCAGCACCTCCCGCCCCGACGCGTCGAAGATCGCGGGGCGGCTGCCGCGCACCGCCACGAGCCGGGTGAGCGGCGCCTCCGCGCCGGGGTCGGTGGTGGCGGGCGGCGTACCGTCGGGGACGCAGCCAGCGAGCGACGCCAGCACGCCGGCGAGCACCAGCGGCGCGACGCGGTTCGATCGGATGGGGTGCGCGTTCGTCATCTCCCCATTGTGACGCGGCCGCCCGGTGCGGCGAAAGGCTCGCGCCGCGAATAGGCTGGCGCCCGACCCCGTCGAACCTCCATGAGATCCCCCAGCCCCTACCTCTCCGCGGCCGGCATCACGCTGCTGCTCGGCGCCGCGAAGGTCCTCGGCTTCGTCGAGAAGCAGTTCCTCGCCTTCCGTTTCGGCGCGTCGGTGGACGTGGACACGTTCCTGATCGCGTTCGGCTTCATGATGGTGATCTTCGACCTGGCGCGGGCGGTGGTCGGGCCGGCGCTCTTGCCGCTGCTCACCCGCGCGGTGGCGAGCCAAGGCGAGCGCGCCGCGTGGCGTGCGGCGGGCCGCCTCGCCGTGGTGATCGCGCTGGTGCTGGCGGCGGTGGTGACGGTGCTCGCCCTCGCCGCGCCACCGCTGGTCCGACACGTCCTCGCCCCCGGGCTCGACGCCGACGCCCAGCATCGGGTGACGGTGCTCGCGCGCTGGGTGCTGCCCGCGCTCGTGCCGCTCGGCGCCGCGCTCGTCACCTACACCGTGTTCCACGCGCTGGGGCGGTTCTTCGCGCCGGCGCTCGGCGAGCTGACCTTCAAGCTCGCCGGCACCCTCGCGCTGGTGCTCTTGTGGATCGATCGGAGCGCGGGTCTCGACGTGCTGGCCGCGGGCTACCTGGTGGGCGGCGCGGCGATGCTGGCGCTCCACCTCGCGGCGCTCGGACCGGCGCGCCGCGCGCTCGTCGATCGCGCCGTCGCGCCCGCGCCGCTGGGGCGCGACGCCTGGGCGGCGGCCTGGCCGATCGGCGTCGCGGCCGCGGCGATCGGGCTCCGCCAGGTGCTGGAGGCGAGCTACGCCACCCACTTCGGCGGCGGCTCGGTGTCGCTGGTGGCGTACGCGTGGAAGCTCGTCGACCTGCCCACGGTCATCGCCGCCGAGCCCCTCGCGGTGGTGTTCTTCGCGAGCTTCGCGCGCTCGGTGGCGAGCCGCGACGAGGCCGGCGCGCGTGCCGCGCTCGCGAGCGCGCTGCGCAGCTCGGTGCTGGTGTCGGTGCCGCTCGCGGTCGGGCTGGCGGCGCTCGCGGCGCCCACGGTGGCGCTGCTCTTCCAGTGGGGTTCGTTCGACGCAGGCGCGGCGGACATGGCGGCGCGGCTGCTTCGCACCTACACGCCCGCGATGCCGCTGGTGTTCGTGGACCTCCTGCTCACGCGCTTCGCCATCGCCCACGGCGACGTGCGGCCCACGGTGCGCGCCGAGCTGATCGCGACCGCGCTCAACATGCTGGCGTGGCCGGCGTTCGGGCGCTTCCTCGGCATCGCCGCGCTACCCGCCGCGTTCGCGCTCGGGCGCGCGGTCAAGGTCGGGATCCTCGCGGCGCGCCTTCACGGCTCGCTCAGCCCCGCCGAGCTCCGCTCCGCGGCCGGCTTCACGGCCCGGGTCGTGACGGCGGTGAGCCTCGCCTGGGGGGTGCTCGGCGCGCTCGCCGCGGCCCTCTCCGACGGCGCGCCCGACGAGGGGCTGATCGAGCGCGCCCTGGCGCTCGCGCTGCCCGGTGGCGCGTTCGTCGCGTGCTACGCCGCGCTCGCCGCCGCCCTGGGGATCCACGAGGTTCGCGCCCTCGCGGGGTGGCTGGGGCGCGTGGCGAGGCCCACGCTCGCCGCGCTGCTGGTGCCGCTCGCCACCACCGCGGCGGCCGCGGAGATCGAGTGGAACCCCGAAGCCGTGAAGCTGCTGCCCGGGCCGCTCGCGTTCCAGGCCGACGCGGACGACAACACCGACATCTACCTCTTCGATCCGGCCACGAGCGCGACCCGGCGCCTGACCGATCATCCCGCCGTCGATCGCTACCCGGCCTTCGCCGCGGACGCGAAGAGCGTCTACTTCGTCTCGAACCGGAGCGGCGTCGAGGGCATCTACCGAGTGACCCTCGCCACCGGTGCCACGGAGCCGGTGATCACGGGCGCCGACCGCGCCGAGGATCCGGCGCCGACTCCCGACGGGCGCTCGCTGATCTTCACCCGCGTGCCGGGCCGCCTCGGCTGGAACGGCGTGCTGCTCGATCTCGCCACGCGCGTCGAACGACCCCTCACCCACGCGACCCTCGCCCGCTACGCGCACCCTTCGGTGAGCCGCGACGGCGCGCGGGTGGCGTTCTCGCTCAACGAGGGTCGCGGCTGGCAAGTCTCGACGCTCGACCTCACCACGGGCGCAGCCCGCAGCGTGACCGACGACCCGGGCGCCTGTCGCCCCGACGCCTCCGGTCCGGACGGCGCGATCGCGTTCGTCACCCAGCGCTGGGACGGCAAGGGCGACATCGCTCTCACCACGCCGCGCGGAGATCCGGCGCGGCGCGTCACCACCACGCCGTCGTACGACTACTTCCCGGCGTGGAGCCGCGACGGACGCTGGATCGCGTTCGCCTCCACCACCGCCAAGGACAAGGGCCCCGGAGGGCGCGGCCCGTGGCACCTCGGACTGGTCGCGGCGGACGGAAGCCGGACGCTCTGGCTCACGCGCTCGCCCGGCAGCGAGATCGAGCCCACGTTCGCGCCCTAGCGCTTGGTGGTCTTCTTGGCGGGCTTCGCGGCCGCGCCGGACTCGAGGGTGCGCGTGAGGTTGGCGAGGTACTGGTCGATGAGGGCGTCGTACTCGCGCTTCACGAACGGGGTCACGAGCGGCTTCACGAGCGCGGGGAGCGGCAGCTCCATCTCGCCCTCGTTGACGAGCCGGAGCCGGGTCCTGCCGCTCGGCAGCGCCGTGACCTCCCAGCGCCCGCCCATGGTCGCGTTGCCCTCGCCGCGGATCGACGTCCAGGTGACGGTCTTCTTCCTGGGGTCGTTCACGTAGCGCGACGCGTAGACGGTCTGAATGAAGTACCTGTCGATGCCGATCTTCTGGGTCTCGAGGCGATACCCACCATCGCCGAGGTCGGTTAGGCGCTCGATCTTGGGCAGGTGGCTCACCGACTTCGGCACGTCCGAGACCAGCGCGAAGGCGGCGGCGACGCCGCACGCCACCTCGATGCTGCGATCCAGGTTCACGGACACGGTGAAGGCCATGGCTCCCTCCGGGAAGGCTCGCGCGCCGAGCCACGCTCACCATCGCTCGCGTCGAGCGAGCCGTCGAGCCCTTCCGGACACTCCGGGGCGCGGGTATCCTCGCGCGCCCCCGAATCCCCGGGGCCCGGCCTTCGTTCGCCCTCGAGACCCCGTCCATGCCCGATCGCGCCCTGCGACGTATCCAGGAAATCGACCAGACCGCGCTCGCCGACGACCTCGCCGCCCTCAAGCGCGAGCTCGACGCCACGACCGGCGAAGAGGATCTCGCCCACCTGCGCAAGATGATGCGGTGGAGCCGCGCGTCCTCGGCGATCGGCTTCGCCACCGCGTGGATCGCGCCCAACCCGCTCTCGGCGGTGGCGCTCGGCCTCGCGGTGTTCACGCGCTGGGCGATCGTCGGCCACCACGTCTGCCACGGTGCCTACGACAAGATCGAGGGACGGCCCGCGGGGTTCGACTCGCGGCGCTTCGGCCGCGGCTGGCGCCGCTTCAAGGACTGGTTCGACTGGCTGATCCCCGAGGCCTGGCACCAGGAGCACGACCTCGACCACCACTACAACCTGGGCGAGGTCACCGACCCCGACACCGTCGACGCGAACACTCGCTGGATGAAGGAGCGCGGGCTGCCGATGTGGCTGCGCTACGCCTTCATCCTGCCGCTCGCGGCGACCTGGCGCTTCAGCTACTACGCGGCCAACACCGTTCACTCGCTGCACGCCGCGCGGGAGCGGCGCGCCGGCGCGCCGTCACCGAGCGGCGCCACGATGCTGCGCCGCGACCTGTGGCTGCCGTGGTACCCGCGCGGGCGTGACCTGGTGCTCCGCAGCTGGCTCGGCTACGGCCTCACGCGCTTCGTGCTGCTCCCGGCGCTGGTCTATCCGCTGAGCCCGTGGGCCGCGTTCTCGCTCGCGGTGAACCTGGTCCTCGGCGAGCTCTACGCGAACCTGCACAGCTTCGTCGTGATCGTGAGCAACCACGCGGGCGGCGACCTCTACCGCTTCGACGTACCGGCGCGCAGCAAGGCCGAGTTCCAGCTCCGCCAGATCCTCGCCTCGGTGAACTTCACCACCGGCGGCGACTGGAACGACTTCCTGCACGGCTTCCTCAACTACCAGATCGAGCACCACCTGTGGCCGTCGTGGAGCCCGCGCCAGTATCAGCGCGCCCAGCCGCGGGTGAAGGAGCTCTGCGCGCGCCACGGCGTGCCGTACGTCCAGGAGCCGGTGTGGCGGCGGCTGCCGCGGCTGATCGGCGTGATCGTCGGCACCGAGAGCCCGACGCTGGTCGACACCCGCGAGCCCGACGACGTGCTCACACCTGCCGCTTGAGCGCCTTCGGCAGCAGGAACGGCAGCTTGAGCACCGCGGCGACGTTGCCGCCGAGCTGCGACACCACCGCGCGCATCAACGAGGTCACCTCGCCGCCATAGGGGTACCACCAGCTCTCCTTCGGGCCGGTGCTCTTGTCGCTGAGCACGAAGGCCGGGCGCGTCATCTCGAGGAGGCCGTACTTCGAGTTGGTGACGCCGTGGCCGGTCTCCTTCACCCCGCCCCACGGCGCCGAGGTCAGCGCGCCGGTGAAGACGCAGTTGTTGATCGTCGCCACTCCCACCTCGAGGCGGCGCGCGAGCACCTCGGCGCGCGCCAGGTCGGAGGTCCACACCGAGCCGGTGAGCCCGAACTTGGCGCGGTTGGCCTCGCGGATCGCCTCCTCGGCGTCCTTGACGCGGATGATCGGCAGCGTCGGACCGAACGTCTCCTCGACGAGGAAGGTGGCCGTACGATCAGTAACTTCGATCACGGTGGGCTGGAAAAACATCGATGTGCCCACGCGCTCGCCGCCCGCCAGGATCGTGCAGCCGGTGTCGCGCGCGTTCTGGACGTGGGCCATGACGAGTGCCATCTGCTTGTCGTTGCGCAGCGGACCGACGTCGTCGCCCAGGCGCAGCTTCCTCACCCTCTCGACCAGCGCCGGCACGAAGCGGTCGTAGATCGCGTCCTCGACGTAGAGCCGCTCGATCGACGCGCAGTTCTGGCCGGCGTTGGTGAAGGCGCCCCACAGCACACCGTTCACGGCGCGCTCGAACGGCGCGTCCGCGAGCACGATCGCGGCGTCCTTGCCGGAGAGCTCGGTCGAGCACGGGATGAGCCGCTCGCCGCAGCGCTTGGCGATCTCCTTGCCGACGCTCACCGAGCCGATGAAGTTGATCTTGTCGGCGTGCTCGATCACCACCCCCGAGACCTCGCGCCCGCCGTAGCCGACCACCAGCACGTCCTTCGGCAGGTTCTCCACGAACACCTTCGCCAGCACCTGGCCGATCAGCGTCGCGTCCACCGACGGCTTGAACGCCACCGAGTTGCCCGCCACGAGCGCCGGCACGATCGCGCGCATCGGCAGCGCCACCGGGTAGTTCCAGCTGCTCAGCACCCCCACCACGCCGAGCGGCCGGTGCTCGATCACGCCGCGCTTGCCCGGGTAGTTGAGCGGGTTGATGGGCACTCGCTCGGGGGCGAGGATCCGTGCCGCGTGCTTGAGGTAGAAGTCGAAGAGCTCGAGGTTGGCGATGATCTCGCCGCCGAGGATCTCGGCGAGCGGCTTGCCGGTCTCCTTGCGGACCGCGTCGACGAGCTCCTCGGAGCGCGCGTGGAACGCCTTGCGGCAGCGGCGTAGTGCCTCGAGCCGGGCCGCCAGCGGCAGCGCGGCCCATGCGGGCTGCGCCGCGGCGCAGGCGCGCATGCGCTCCTCCATCTCGGCGGGTGGCGTGCGCTCGATCTCGGCGACGACCTGGCCGTCGATGGGGGACGTGATCCGCAGCGTGGCGGTGGTGGTGGACATGGACGGGCCTCCTGCGTGGCAAGTCGCCGCAGTCTGGCAGATCGATCCGTCACCGTCGGCAGAATCTCGACGAGACCAGAACTTACCCTGATCCGACGAATGAGTTATCGCCACACCACGAGCGGCTCGATATGATCCACGCGTGTCTCGATCCCGACCGCCGTCTCGCCGCCAGCCCGGCGGCACACATCGCCTGTCGGCCTGGGCAGGGCGGGTCCGACTGCCGTTGCTGTCGCGGCTCGCGATGCTGTTCGCGATCGCGATCGCGCTGGTGGGCCTCGCCGTGGACCGGGTCGCCTGGCGCGAGTCCGAGGAGCACCTCCAGTCCGACCTCGAGAGCGCGCTCGCGTCCCATGAGACCGTGCTGCACACGTGGGCCACCGGACTCGAGGCGGCGGTCGCCGAGGCGGCTCGCGAGCCGAGCCTGGTCGCGGAGGTACTGGAGCTCGAGCCGCTTCGCGAGCGGCCGGACGCGCTGCGCGGCACCCCGATCACGCCTCACATCCGCGAGCGATTGCGCCCCGTCACGGGCGACATCCGATCCACGGAGTTCGTCATCCTCGACGCCCAGGGTTTCTGCGTTGCCGCCTACTCGGACGACCACATCGGCGGTGTCCTGAACCCGATGCTACGCGCCTGGCTGGAGGAGGCCCTCACGGACCGGGCCAGGATCACGCCGCCGCTCTCGTTCCCGGTCCTCACCGCGCCAGGCCACCCGGAGCACGCGGAGCCCGCCCCCACCACGCTGGTGAGCGCCCCGATCTTCGACGGGAGCGGACGTGCGAGCGCGGTGCTGGTGTTCCTGGTCGCGCTGAAGCCAACGCTGACTCGCCTGCTGTCCACCTGGCAGCTCGAGAGCCAGGGGGCCGAGACCTATGCGTTCGATCGCGAGGGTCACCAGCTCACCACCAGCCGCTACGGCGACGCGCTGCCCACCCTCGGTCTCCACGGGCAGGAGGTCGGCACGGGCGGCGAGCCCGGTTTCAGGCTCCGCGACCCAGGCGGCGATGTGCTCGCGGGCTACCGCCCCACCGCGCCCGTCGCGGGCTGGCCGCTCATCTACCCGGTGGCGATGGCCCTCAGCGGCCGGCCCGGATACGACGTCCACGGCTATCGCAGCTACACCGGCCGCTGGATGATCGGCGCCTGGAAGTGGCTCGAGCCGTACGGCTTCGGGATCGTCACCGAGCGTGACCGGGACGCGGTCTATCGCCACCACCGGGTGCCGCGCTTCGCGATCTCGATGGCGAGCGGCATCGCGTTGACCAGCGCCCTCGCCGGGCTGCTGTCGTCGTGGTTGTTCGCGCGCCTCGCGCGCGGCGGCGAGACCGGGCAAGCGGTCGGCCCCTACGAGCTCATCGAGCGCATCGGCGTCGGCGCGATGGGGGAGGTGTACCTCGCGCAGCACGCGCTGCTGCGCCGGCCCACGGCCATCAAGCTCATCCATTCGGACGCCACCGGCCCCAAGGCCACCCGGCGCTTCGAGAGCGAGGTCGCGACCACCGCGAGCCTGAGCCATCCCAACACCATCTCGATCTACGACTACGGCCGCACCGCAGACGGCACGCTCTACTTCGCGATGGAGTACCTGCGCGGATTCACGGTGGGGAGGATGATCGACCGGTTCGGCGCCGTCCCGGAGTCGCGCGCGCTGCTGGTCCTCGCGCGGATCGCGTCGGCGTTGTCGGAGGCGCACGGCATCGGCTTCGTCCACGGCGACGTCAGCTCCCAGAACGTCATGCTGGGCAGGCTCGGCGGCATCGCCGACTTCGTGAAGATCCTCGACTTCGGGCTGGCGCGCCGCGCCGACCAAGGCCGCCCGCACGGCGACGAGGACGTCACCGGCACGCCCGCGTTCATGGCGCCCGAGGCCTTCGACCACTCGAGCCCCATCGACCCACGCACCGACATCTACGCCATCGGCGCGCTCGGCTATTACCTCGTCACGGGGCACGCGCCGTTCGAGCTCCCCAACGCCTTCCAGATCTACGAGGCCCACCTGCGCGCGCCGGTGCCGCGCCCCAGCGAGCGCGCCGGACGCCCGATCGAGCCGGCGCTCGAGGAGGTGCTTCTCGCTTGCCTCGCGAAGGATCCGGCGCGGCGCCCCCAGGACATCGCGGCACTCGAGGCGCGGCTGCGCGCGTGCCGGGATTTCGGCGCGTGGACGCTCGCCGACGCCCAGCGCTGGTGGGACGAGCACGCGGACGAGCTGGTGCCCAAGCTCACGTCGCTCCCGAGCGCCGACGAGGAGCTCGCCGCGGCCCGCGCCAAGACCGTGGCGCTCGCGCGGTCCGCCCGCGCTTGACGGGTCGCGAGCAGCCCGCCGCCCTTTCCGCGCGTCGCGATGCGGATAGGCTGGCGCGCCATGGCCGCGACCGGCGACCTCCTGTCCGCCCTGCTGCTCGGGATCTTGAGCGGGTTCATCGGCTCGATCCTCGTCGCCGGCCCGATCTCGGTGCTGGTGCTGAGCCGCATCGCGCAGCACCACGACCGCGAGGGATGGAGCCTCGCCGCGGGTGCGGCGATCGCGGAGGGCATCTACGCGGCGCTCGCGGGGCTCGGCGCCAAGCTGCTGGTCGGTCTCCAGGGCGTGCTCGCGACCGGAGGACGCATGCTGGGCGCCCTGCTGGTCCTCGGGCTCGGCTGGCTGCTGGTGCGGCCGAGCCACCTGCCGGGCCCGCCCGCCAAGCCACGGACGCAGCGCACCGGGCGGGGCTTCTGGCTCGGCTTCATGGTCGCCGGGCTCAACCCCGCGATCATCGCCGGGTGGGCGGCCGCGATCGCGGCGCTGGTGTCGTGGGGGCTGCTCTCG
>CAYMQR010000142.1:0-10252 GCA_964392195.1 uncultured bacterium
GAGGAGCTGCTCCAGCGAAGCGCTCGTCGCGGGCTTCGGCGCGGGGGTGGGAGCGGGCCGCGTGGGCGACGCGGCGGCGAGCGGCGGCGCCGGCGGAGCACCGGCCGCGGGCTCGGACCCGAGGGCGGCGTCGAAGACCTCGCGCGACGGCGCGTCGGCCTCCCTCCCCGCGTCCAGGACCGCCGCCTCCGGCACCTCCAGCTCGGGCGGAAGTCCAGGTGGGCCGGCCGCGAGCGGCGCTCGCCCCGGCGCCTCCTCCGGGAGCGGCGCGACTGCCTGGGCAGCCGGTCCGCGCGGGCGGCGGACCGCGCTACCGCCGTCGCGCGCCAGCGACTCGATGGCGCGCCACGCGGCGTCCACCGTCTTCTTGAGCTCGTCGAGCTCGCGGCGCGAGCGGCGCCGCTCCCTCGCCAGCCACACCACGGTGCCCGCGAGGACGAGGACGACGAGCTCGTACACGGATCGGTCGCGTCAGCCGGCGAGCAGTGGGGAGGGCGGCGTCTCGCCGCGGCGGAACCCTCGCCAGGCGTTTGCCTCGTACCAGCGGATGGTCTCGGTGAGCCCGCTCATGGTGTCGGGGTATTGGAACACGAAACCGGTCTCGACGAGACGCCGACTGCTCATCGCGTGGCCGGTGAGGAGATAACGGACTCCGGTCGTCTCGAAGAGCGGCCGGGTGCGGGTGATCCGCGCGGCGGTCTCGACCAGCCAAGCGGTGGCGAGCAGCGCGATCCCCGGGATGCGGATCGGCAGCACTCCCACCAGCCCCTTGTGCGGGATCGCGCGCGCGGCGCCGCGGATCAGCTCGGCGTTGCTCGTGGGCGTGGTGTCGCAGACGTTGAACACCACCTCTTCGAGCGTCTTCGCGTCGCGCCGGAAGCTCTGGGCGCGCTCCGCCAGGTGATGCGCGGCGGCGGCGCAGTCGGCGGCGTGGACGTGGCTCGAGCGGGTGTCGCCGAGCCCCGGGATCCCGCACAGGATGCCCTTCTTGATCAGGTAGAGCGCCTGCGCGTCGCCGTAGGTGCTGCCCGGGCCGTAGACCGCGCCGGGCCGGATCACGACCACGCCCAGCCCGTCCTTGCCGTTGTGCTGGAAGGCGCGCAGCTCGCCCTCCCACTTGGAGCGGCTGTAGGGCTCCGACGGCGACGGCGCGTCCGCCTCGGTCACGGCGCGATTGCCGTAGCCGAACCCGTACACCGCGCCCGAGGAGAAGAGCACCAGCTCGGGCACGCCGTGGGCGCGCGCCGACTCGCACAGGAAGTCGGTGGCCTCGGCGTTGGCGTGCACCAGCTCCTCGGGCGAGGCGAAGAAGTCGAACAGCCCGGCCACGTGGTAGACGCGCTCGACGCCCGTGAGGTGTGGGTCCACGGCGTGCGGGCGCGCGAGGTCGACGGGCGCCCACTCCACGCCGCGGAACCGCTCGTGGTCGAGGAACGCCGGGCGCCGCCGCGACACCGCGCGCACCCGCCAGCCGTCCCGCACCAGCCGCTCGACCAGATAGGGGCCGATGAAGCCGCTCGCCCCCGTGACCAGCGCCGTCCTTGCCACGCGTGTGCTCCGCGACTCGCCGCTCAGAAGAACGAGAGCTGGAAGTCGTCCTTGGTGAGCTCGACCTTGGTGTTGACGTCGCCGATCTCGATCCACGCCACGGGCGACGAGTTGCCGGCGATGAACGACTCGACGCGCTCGGGCAGGCCGGTCGCCGGATCGAGCACGATCCGCAGCTTCTTGATGCGCACGTTGGAGGCGCCGGTGCCGAGCGGGCTGTGCAGGTCGACGGTGTCCTTGCGGTTCGTCACCAGCGTCAGCACCGTCTTCTTCTGGCCGCTCAGCTCCACCTCGCTCACCTCGCCGTAACCCGGCGAGGTGAACGCCTTCCACGCCTCCACCATCGACCAGTAGTCCTGGTTGATGACGGTCTCGCCCCACCACCAGCTCGCGGCGTCGGCGGCCTTCATCTCGACCGTGCCGAACACCTTGCGCACGCCGTTGCCGCGCGCGACCACCCGGTCCTCGTCGCCGAAGTACGCGGTCTGGATGCCGGCGGCGATGGGGTCGTCGTAGTTCGACTCGACCTTGTCGATCGACCAGTACACCCAGCGTGGCTCGCGGTGGAACTTGCCCTCGTAGGTGCGCGAGCCCTCGAGCTTGCGGCCCCGGTAGGTCGACGAATAGACGTGCAACGTCGCGGTGTAGGCGTCGACCGCGGCGGCCTTCTGCTCGATCGAGGCGAGCACCTCGCGCCACTTGTCGTCGCCGCTCTCGTCCCCGCCCTTGGCGCTGCGCGCCTTGGTGGCGGGGCCGGTGAAGCCGATCTTGATCGGCCGGTCGAGCTGCGCGAGGTAGAGCAGCTCCTTGCCCGGCTCGTAGCTCGAGATCGCGTAGAGATAGGCGTTGAAGGTGTGCTTGCCCTTCTTGATGTTGAGGCCGCCGACGAGGTCGCGGCCGATCTCGTGGACGCCCGGCACGAACTCCGGCGAGTCGGCGATCGAGTCGTCGTCCACGTAGTGCAGGCGCTGCTCGAGCGGCAGCGTCGGCCCCATCACCACGCGCGACATGAGGGTGCCGGCGGGACCGGTGGCGAGCTGCCACGTCTGTCCCTGCGTCACGAGGCCTTTCTCGGCGGCGCTCATGGTGCCGTCCAGCGGCGGGATGTCGTGGTTGTCCTGAGTGAGGACGCGCATCCCGTGGGCCTCGTGGTTGAGGTCGAGACCGGCGCGGATGTCGAGCTTGGAGAGCACCGAGCCCAGGTTGACGGGCACGTCCATGATGTTCGGCGCTTCCAGGAAGTCCCGGTAGTAGATGTTGTCGACCGCGATGGGCGGCGCGTAGATGCCGAACATCAGGTGCATCGAGGTCTCGACGCGGCGGATCGCGCGCACCGGGCCCACCCGCCACGCCAGCAGCTTGGAGCGGAACTCGTCCTCGTTGCGCGAGAAGCCGAGCAGGCCCCACAGGATCTGCGCGTCGGTGCGGAGCTTGAGGCGGTCGAGGAAGTTCTTGCCGGAGCCTCCGGCGTCGGGGGTGATCGCGAGGTAGTTGGGGTAGGCGCGGCGGTTGCCCTCGCCGTCGTCGGGGAAGCCCATCGAGAACACCGACGTCGAGATCCGATCGGCCTTGGGGTCGAAGCTCACGTAGCTGGTCGTGGAGCGCGGCGCGTCGCCGCGCCTGAACCGCGCCACGTAGGCCCACGCCTTGTCGTGGCTGACGGGATCCTCGATCTGGACCTCGGCGTGCAGGTCGACGTCCGGGAACGCGCTCCACACCGAGGCGGGCGCCTTGTCGCCGGCGTCGGTGACGAGGAACACGACCTCGTCGTTGTCGTCGTAGCGCCCGCCGTCCGAGTCGCTCTCCGCGAACGGTCCCTGGTCGAGGACGAGGAAGCCGAACGGGTTGCGCTCGTCCATCTGGAACGGGACCGGCGCGAGCGCGCCGTCGCGGTACGCGAACACGCCGAGCTGCCACGGCTGCGAGCCGAGCATCGCCGGCACGTCCTCGCCGAGCAGCGCGACGCGGTCGGCGGCGCGCACCAGCGTCTTCGGCACGGCCGGCGCCTCGGTGGGCGCGGCTGCCGCGTCCGCCGCTGCGGGCGTGGCGGGTGCCGGGGCAGATGGATCGGCGGCGCTCGCGGGTGAGAGGGCGAGCAGCAGCCAGGCGCCGAGCACCGCGGCGCCGAGCCCGGCCCGGCGCGCGCGCGACGACGCGAGATCGAGGTGAGTTGCAGTCATGAGAGAGGCCCGAAACCGCGGGGTTCTGGCGGATCGCGCGCAGTATCCGGAGCGGTCTTCCGCATTGGCAACCGCGCGGCTCCGCGTCACGAACTTGACAGCCGCGCCGCGACCACCCGCGTCCCGAACCGAGGGCGGCCGCCGGTCCGCCTCCCGGCGCGCCCCTCCTCCACCCTCGAGGCGCGCGCGCAACCCGTGGATTTCGACGGCGAAACGCGGCGCCCGGAGCGCGCGTCGGGGGGCGCGTCGCGGCGCGCCTCACGAGCGGCACGGAACGTGCTCGATGGACGGCTGCCGAGCGCCCGGAGAATCGCGTTCGAGGACGGACCGAACCCTCGGTCCGGCATGGAGGCCGAAGTGAAACCCAACCTGCGATCCGACTCGCGCGGCTTCACGCTCATCGAGCTGCTGATCGCGCTCGCGATCGTCGGCATCATGGCCGCGATCGCCATCCCCCAGCTCCTCGGGTCCCGCACCAAGGCGCTCAAGGCCAAGTGCGACGAGATGGCCCACGCCCTCGACGGCGAGCTCGTCATGGAGGCGCAGAAGGCCATGGACCTGAAGGCGGCCAGCCCGTGGCTGCCGGAGCCGGCGATCAAGGCGATGGCGGTGGTCGCCGCACGCCACCTCGATCAGAGCCCGGCGCTCAAGGGCAAGAAGCCGACCTGCAACGAGACCAACCGGTGGGGCTACCAGAACGATTGCATGTACCTGGCGCAGTTCTACCCGCAGGGGCTCAACAAGTGCCAGGTGTTCTTCGACCTCAACTACCCGAACACGCCGTACATCGAGGTCGCGTACAAGAACTTCGACGGCGCCGTGACCACCTTCAAGGTGGTCTTCGACAAGTGAGATGAAAGCGCCCGCGCTGCTCGTGCTGATCGGCGTCGAGACCGCCCTCGCGGTGGCGCTCGCGATCCACCCGCCGCGCGCCGGCTCCCGCGACGCGGACCTCGACTGCCAGTCGGTCCGCGAGGGGCTGGCGATCCAGATCGGCACGACGCTCGACCTCGAGCTCCATCACGCCCGTACCGACCCGACCGTCTCGCCGGCGGTAGCGGCCGCGCGCGGCGCGAGCAGGCTCTGGCCGAAGGTGCCACCGAGCCCGAACGATCCCAGGCACCCCGCGTTCGCGCTCGTCGAGAGCACCGACTACGTGCCGGTGCGTCGGCAGGCGTGCACCGCGTACGTGCTCGCCGATCCCGCGCCCGAGGCCACGGCCGTGGTGATCCGCCAGTTCGGGCGCGATGGGCTCGGCGAGATCGCCGTCCTGCCCGGCCAGCGGCTCGTGCCTCCGGCGTGAGCGCGCGACCGCTCACGGGCTGGCGCGCAGGTAGCCGCCTTCCCAGACGGCGACCGCCTTGCCGCCGTATTCGAAGCGCGCCGAGTCGTAGCCGGCCTCCGCGATCGCCTTGGTGAGCTCGAGGAGCCGGTTCCGGTCGGTGTCGAAGTCGGTGAAGCTCGCGAGGCGCACGACGTAGGCCTTGCCGACCGCCTTGCCGTCGACGGCGGCGAGGATGCGCTTCGCCTCCCCGGCGCTCCCGGTCGGGACGATCTCGCGGGCGCGCTGGATCGCCACCACGGCCGCGATCAGCACCGGCATCAACCCGAACGCGACGACCTTGAGCAGCCGCACTTCCTTGGCCGAGAAGCGCACCTTGAGCCGGCCCACCCGCACCGCCTCGCTGGGCCCCGCAGGCGCCGCGCGCGGCGGCGGGGCAGCCGGCTTCTCGGCGCGGTGCCGCTCGAGCTCGCCCGGATCGAGCGGCGCGGGCGCCTCGCCCCGTTCGAGCCGCGCGGCGTCGCTCTCGAGGCCGAGCGTGACGTTGGCGAGGGTGACCTCGGTGAACGTGGCCAGCGCGGACAGCTCGCGGCCGAGCTTGCGCAGGGCGTCGCGGATCGCGGCGGGGACCGCGTCGGTGGCGAAGAGCTCGCTCATGCGCTCCTCGAGCCCGATCAGCGCCAGGCTCACGCGCTCGAGGTCGTTGGCGTCGTCCGCCTCGAGGCGCTCGAGTCGGAAGTCCTTCGCGGCCAGCACGTCGATGAGCCACATCTGCAGCGCGAGCGCGTCCACCACCGCGCCGCCCACCGGCGACAGCTCGGGGTCGAGGGCCGGCTCGGGCTCGCTGGCGGTTTCCGCGGCGGCCACGTCGAGGACGTCGGTCGGCGCGTCCTGATCGGCGCCGGCCGACCGGTCCTCCGCAGCCTCCGTGGGCCCGGGCTCGGGCGGCTCGAGAGGCGCGGCGACGTCCGGCGGTGGCGGTGGCCGGAGAGTCGCCACCAGCCACTCGCGAGCGAGGCCGCCCACCGGCGCCAGGCGGCGGCCGCGATACGCGAACCGCACCCGCGGCGCGTCGCTCGCCGCGAGCTCGGCGGCGAGCGCGAACAGCGAGCGGCGATGCTCGCTCAGGTCGAGCTGCGCCACGCCTCACCCGTCGCGTCCGCCTCGATCCAATGGAGGGCGCGATCTTCCTGGCCCGGCACCGGGCTCTCGTTCGCGAACGTCCACGCGAGCTGGCCCTCGCGGGTGAGCACCACCGGCGAGGAGTAGTCGTCGATGAAGCGCTCGATTCGCTGGCGCGTGTCGTCGCCGGGATCGACGAGCTGCATGCCGAAGCCGTGCACCACCTCGGTGCCGGAGCGGCGGTTGAGGTACACGATCTTGGCCACCGTGCGCAGCTCGCCGAGCGCGCGGCCGAGCGGGATCTCCACGACCAGCCGCGAGTTCATGGAGTAGAGGACGTCGGTCTGGACGAACGCGCCGTCCGCGCCGATCGAGGTGAGGACGCCGAGGTGGAAGTGGCTGCCGTCGGCGCTGAAGCGCACGCGCAGCGACACGTCGCGGCGGCGGTAGCGCCGCTGCGGCTGGGCTTCGGGCTTCGCGTCCTTCGGGTTCATGGCGGCGGTGACCGACGCGCCATCGTAGCCCGGCACAGGTAGCTTTTCACGCAGCGCGCACGGGCGCGCGGATCGCCATGCGCTCCGTCACCACACACCTCGGCCTCGGCTCCAACCTCGGCGACCGCGCCGCGCGCATCGCCGAGGCGGTCGACCGGCTCGGCTGCGCCGGAGGCGTCTCCTCGATCGAGGTGTCGAGCCTGTACGAGACCTCGCCCGTGGGCGGGCCGCCGCAGGGCTGGTTCCTGAACGCCGCGGCGCGGGTCGTCACCACGCTCGCGCCGCGCGAGCTGCTCGCCGCGGCGCTCGCCGTCGAGCGCGCGATCGGCCGCGTGCGCGCGGTCGCGAACGGCCCGCGGGTGATCGACGTCGACGTGTTGCTCTACGGCGATCGAGTGGTCGCCGAGGTGGACCTCGTGGTGCCCCACCCCGAGCTGGCGCGGCGGCGGTTCGTGCTCGCGCCGCTGGCCGAGCTCGCCGCGGACGTGATCCACCCGCTCGAGGGAGCGTCGATCGCGACGCTGCTCGCCCGCCTCCCGGCGGGCGAAGAGGTCGTGCGCCGCTACGAGCGCTGAACCGCTCCGGTCTCGGCCTCGACCGGCATGGGCGCGAGCACTACGAAACGGCGCCCGCCGAACACCACCATCGGCAGCAGCCGAACGCCCCGGTGAGACCGCGCGCGAGGCGCGGAGATGGCCGCGCCCCTCGGGGAGCTCCCGAGAGGCGCGTGAAGATCGAAGGAACGCGGTCGAGGACGGAGGTCAGTAGGGCCGGCGTCCGCCGCCGCCACCGCCGGGGCCGCCGCGACCACCGCCGCCGCCGCGCCCGCCACGGTCACCGCCGTAGCCACCACCACCGCCGCCACCACCCCGCCCGCCGAACCCGCCACCACCGCCGCGCTCGTCCGCGCGGCGATCGATCGCGAAGTCCACCCGGATCGTGCGCCCACCGAGCTCGGCGCCGTTCATCGCGCGCTTCGCCTCGTCGGCGGCGGAGTCCTCGGTGTAGCTCACGAAGCCGAACCCCTTCGAGCGACCGGTGTCCCGGTCCATGACGACCTTGGCTTCGGTGACAGAGCCGTACTGCTCGAAGGCCTGCCGCAGGCCCGCATCGTCCGTGCCCCAGGCCAGACCACCAACGAACAGCTTCTTGGGCATACTTCACTCTCCTCGACCGCGAAACGTGCCGACGATCGGCAGCAGCGGTCCTGCAGACAACGGGATCGAGTTTTTGGAGAAGCTCACGAACGGAGGGCGTTACGCGAGGCGGGGGAGGCTGGGAAGACGCACGGCGTCGGAGCCAGGAATACGCGGGGTTGCCGTGAAAAACGCATCGAACCGAAACCACTCTCACCGATCCCCAATCCGGGAGTCAAGCGGAAAATGCCCCGGTTGCAGGGGTCTACCCCGTGCCTGGGCGGGGGGTCGGAAAGCGCCTCCGGCCCGCGCGCGGCCACGCTCGGCGCACGCCGCGACGGCGCTCCGAGGCCTCGCCCGCGCGGGCCGGTGGCTCGCGGTGCTCGGGTTTTTTCTCACCGCCGTCGGCACCGACGCGAACGCCGGCGGGTTCGATCACGCGCACGGCGCGTGGACGCGGCAGCTCGAGCGCTTCGTCCACGACGGCCGCGTCGACTACGCGAGCTGGGGCCGCGACGGGCGCGCCGAGCTCACCTCCTACGTGCGCTCGCTCGAGAGCGTGGAGCCGGCGCAATACGCGACCTGGTCGCGCGAACAGCGCCTGGCGTTCTGGATCGACGCGTACAACGCCTACATGGTGGTGCAGATCCTCGACCACTACCCGCTGGCGAGCGTGCGCGAGATCGGCCTGCTGCCCTTCGCCGCGTTCAAGGACGACTTCATCGCGATGCAGCGGCTGCGCGGCGCGAAGCTCTCGCTCGACGACATCGAGCACCGGATCCTGCGCAAGGAGATCGGCGAGCCGCTCATCCACTTCGGCATCGTGTGCGCGTCGAAGAGCTGCCCGGCGCTCGCCTCCGAGGCCTTCCGGGCGGACGCGGTGACGAGCCAGCTCGAGAGCGCGGCGCGCCGGTTCCTCGCGGATCCCGCCAGGAACCGCCTCGACGCGGACGGCAAGACGGTGCGGCTCTCGTCGATCTTCCAGTGGTTCCGGGAGGACTTCGAGAAGAGCGGCACCCTCGCACGGTTCGTGGCCCGCTACGCCCCCGAGCCGATGGCGCAGGCGCTCGCCCGTCCCGACGTGAAGATCGAGTTCCTCGACTACGACTGGAGCCTGAACGGGCTCTGAGTGGCCGAGGACCCGCTGGAGGGCCGCCTGTAACCTTTCCGCGCCCTCGTTCGTGGATCGAGCAAGGAGGCTCGACCCATGGACGACGTGATCGTGATCGGTGGTGGACTGGCGGGGCTCACGGCGGCCTCGTACCTGGCGCGGGCGGGGCTCGTGACTCGCGTGCTGGAGCGCGGGGCGGCCCTCGGCGGGCGCGCCGAGACCCACGTCCGCGACGGCTTCCACCTCAACCTCGGCCCGCACGCGCTCTACCGCGCGGGCTCGGCGCACGCGATCCTCACCGAGCTCGGGGTGCCGCTGAGCGGCTCGGCGCCCGCCAGCGAGGGGCTCGCGTTGCTCGACGGCCAGCTCCACACGCTGCCGGCCAGCCCGCGCGGACTGCTCGCCACCACGGCCCTCGGCGCGCGCGGCAAGCTCGAGGTGGCGCGATTCGTCGCCCAGGTGGGCTCGCGCGGCGCGGGCGCGCCGCGGTGGGCCGGCGCGAGCGTCGCCGCGTGGCTCGGCGAGCACGTCCGCGACCCGCGGGCGCGGCTCTTCGTCGAAGGGCTGATCCGGCTCTCGACCTACACCAACGCTCCCGAGCTGGTGAGCGCCGGCGCGGCGCTCGACCAGGTCCGGCGCGCGCTGCGCGGTGGCGTGCTGTACCTGGACGGCGGCTGGCGCGCGCTGGTCGACGGGCTCGCGGGAGTCGCCGTCCGCGCTGGCGCCGCGCTCGAGACCGAGGCCGGCGTGCGCGCCGTCGAGGGAGCGCGCGGCGGCTTCCGCGTGGTCCTCGAATCCGGCCGCGAGCTGACCGCGCGCGCCGTGATCGTGGCCGCGAGCCCCCAGCTCGCCGCCCGGCTGCTCGGTGCCGGCCGCTCGCGAGCGCTCGACGAGGTCTCGACCCGCGCCGTGCCGGTGCTCGCGGCGTGCCTCGACGTCGCGCTCACGGCGCTCCCCCGCCCCGAGCGCGGCTTCGCCCTCGGCCTCGACCGCCCGCTCTACTGCTCGGTGCACTCGAAGAGCGCGGCGCTCGCTCCGCGCGGCGGCGCTGTGATCCACGTCGCCAGGTACCTGCCGAGCGCGGGGCCGGCGGCGTCCGCCAGCGAGGACGAGCGCGAGCTCGAGGCGTTCCTCGACCTCCTCCAGCCGGGCTGGCGGGAGGTCGTGGCGCACCGGCGCTTCCTGCGCCGCATGGTGGTGCAGCACGACCTCGTCGCCGCCGCGCGCGGCGGCGCGCGGCCGGGCGCCGACCTCGCCGGCGTGCCCGGATACCTCGTGGCCGGCGACTGGCTCGGCCCCGGCACCTTCCTCGCCGACGCCGCGGTGGCGAGCGGCCGCGCCGCGGCCCACGCCGCCGCCGCCCACCTCGACCGTCACCT
>CAYMQR010000143.1:0-10205 GCA_964392195.1 uncultured bacterium
CCACGTCCACCAGCGGCGTCACGTTCATCACCGGGGTGACGTCACCCTGGTTGCCGGTGTTGAGGTTCATGCCCATGGGTCAGCCTCCCGTGGCCTGGGCGGGCGCCGCCGGGGGCGCGTCGACGGTGGTCTCGGCCTGGCCGCCGGGCTTGGCCTTCTCGCCGACGAACAGCGACATGCCAGGGAAGCCGATCTGCTGGCAGCGGAAGAACATCTCGCGGACGTCGCCGTAGGTGAGGTTGGCGTCGGCCCGCAGCACCAGCCGCCGGTCGGGATCGGCGGCGTGCTCCTCCATCAGGTAGGCGACGATCTTGTCGACGTCGTACTTCTCCTTCTCGATGTAGTACTCGCCCTTCTTCGCGACCGTCACCTTGATCGGGTCGAACTGCCCCTTCATGTCGGGGTCGGGGTTGAAGATCCCGGGTAGCTCCACCGGGATGTCCTGCTCGAGTCGCGGCGCCACGACCATGAAGATGATCAGCAGCACCAGCACGATGTCGACGAGGGGCGTGACGTTCATGTCGGGCCGAACGTCGACCCCCCTCGCGCTGCCCTTGGTGATCCGTGCCACGGTTCGCTTCCCGCTCAGCTAGGTGCGGTTGGAGTCGCTGGCTCAGGCGCGCGCGGCGCCGCGCGCGGGCACCTTCGCCTGCCGCTCGGCCCAGTCCTCGACGGTGTCGAGGAGCTCGCCGGACGCGTTCTTGAGCAGCAGCTCCTCCTGCCCGATCTTGGTGGACAGGTAGTTGAACGCGAACACCGCGGGGATCGCGACGAACAGGCCGAACGCGGTCTCGATGAGCGCTTCCGAGATACCGGCCGACACCGACGCCAGGCCACCCGAGCCGGTGGCCGCGATGCCCTGGAACGCTGAGATGATGCCGAGCACGGTGCCGAGCAGACCGACGAAGGGAGCCGTGGAGCCGACCGTCGCCAGCACCCACATCCCGCGCCGCAGGTCCGCCGCGATCTCCTCCATGAAGCGCTCCATGAAGCGCTGGGTCTGGTCGAGCGGCGTCAGGCCCGAGACCTCCTGGGCGGCCACAGCGTTCTTGTAGGTGGAGAGGCCAGCCTTCACGATCCGGGCGAGGTGGCCGTTCTTGAAGGTGTCGGCGGCTTCGATCACGCCGTCGAACTTGCCGGCGTTCATGTCCGCGGCAACGGCTTGCGAGAACTTGCGGGAGGCGCCCCGCGAACGGCGCAGCGTGAACACGCGCTCGAAGAACACCATCACCGAGAACACGCCCAGCAGCATCAGCGTTCCGGCGACGATGCGCGCCGGAAGGCCCATGTGCGTCCAGATCTCAAGAAGACTGATATTCATCGGACCCTCGTTCGGGAGGTTCGAAATGCGACTTCCGCGCGACTCAGATGTCGAGCTTGAACTTGACCTTGATGTTCCGGTACACGGCGATCGGCGTGCCGTCGAGGCGCGCCGGCTCGTAGCGCCACGTCTTCACGGCCGCGATGGCCTCGGTGACGAACGGCTCCTCGCCGTCCACGAGCTGGATGTCGGTGACGCGGCCCTCGGCCGTCACGACGATCCGCAGCGTGACGTAGCCGACCTTGCCTTCCTTCCGCATTTCGCGCGGGTACTCGGGCGGCTTGTTCGACGACCTCGCCTTGGGCGGGACGGCGCCCTCGGGTAGCTCGACGATGCCGACGGTGCCGCCGGCCTTGCCGCCCGCCATGCCGCCTTCGAGGCCGGCCGGGTCGCCCTCACCGGGCTGGCCGTACACCGCGATCCCCTTGTCCTTGCTGGGGTCGTCCTCGGGCGGCTTCTCCTGGGGCATTTCCTGGGGCGCCACCAGCTCCTTGGGGGGAGGTGGTGTGTCCAGGACGCGCACCTTCATGTCCTTGGGGACCACGGCCGCGGCCGCGGGGGGTGGCTTGGGCTTGGGCGGCGGTGGCTTGGGCGGCTCCGGCTTCGGTGGCGGGGGAGGGGGCTCCTCCTTCTTGACCACCGTCTCGACGAACTTGATCTCCTGCGTCTTCTCGATGGCTTGCTGCGTGCCGACGCCGAGCACGGCGAGGCCGATCAGCGCGCCCCACAGGGCCGACGACGGCAGGAGCGCCGCGAGCCACGAGCGCGGCATCGGCTCGGTGGCGCCATAGTGACCGAAGGTCGAGGAACTCTGTGACATATCGTTCTCGGATCGTCGGACTATGCTATCGCACGCGCGCGTGGTGGGCCAGAACCCGCTCTTCTTTTCGGCCGTTTCCTGCATTCCACGAGCCGAAGACGCCGGTTAGCATGCGGTGGCAGTCCAGTTCCGGCGGCGTGAGCCGTCGCGAGGTCGTGTCATGACGGTGAATTCCCGGATCCTGGTCGCGTTCGGCACCGTCGCCGTCGCCGCGTCGCTCGCGACCACCGCGCACGCCGCTCAGGTCGAGGTCGTGTTCTCGCCCGGGCTGCGCGCCACGATCCCCCGCATCGACCAGGTCGAGCAGGTCGCCGAGCAGCAGTTCCGCGAGCACCGGGCGTACGACGACTTCAGCCGCTCGAGCCGCTCGGTCACGGCGGGCGCGGTGCTCGCGAACGTGGGGTGGGCCAACGAGCGCCTCGTCCCGAGCGCGGCCGGATACGGGGTGGAGAGCCTGGTTCGCGCGCTGGTCGCCGACGGTCTCGCGAAGGGCGGGATCACCGACCCGGCGCCCAAGCTGCGGGTGACGATCGACCGGATCGGCGTCCGCAACCACGCGGTCGCCCCGCTGCGCGGCAACAACAACTACGTGAACGGCACGTTCGAGGAGCTCGACGCGGCGGGCGCGGTGGTGCGCTCGGTGGACGTGATCTCGAACCTGGTCGCGAGCCCCACCTCGGATCGCAGCTATAAGGGTGCCGACTACGCGTTCGACGACACCGATCCGAGCCGCCGCGTGGGGCCGAGCCTCGCCTACTTCGTCACCAAGGGGCTCAAGCGCCTCTACCCGGACAAGAGCTTTCCGAAGGTCGTGACGGTGCTGTTCGGCGACCGCGACACCTCGGACCGGCCGACCCTGGTGCGGGTGCCCTGAGCCCCGCGCGGCCGCCGGTGGCGCAGGGCTACCGGCGGCCAGGTCGGGCTCACGCACCGGGCGTGGGTGGCGGCGCGCCCGGTGTCGGCGCCGAGCGAGCCCGCTCGCGCATCAGCGCAGCGCGCGCGAAGGCCGGATCGATCGCGAGCGCGCGGTCGAAGGCCTCGATGGCCTCGGCGGGGCGCGCCAGCCGGAGCAGCGCGACGCCGCGGTGGTAGTGCGCGCGGGCGTTCTTGGGCTCGATCGCCACCGCCGAGTCGAACTCGGCGAGCGCCGCCTCGGTTCGGCCCTCGCGCAGCGCGAGCACGCCGAGGTTGGTGCGCGGCGCGGCGAACTCGGCGTCGAGCTCGGCGGCGCGCCGGTAGGCGCGGATGGCCTCGTCGCGGCGCCCGAGGCGCGCGTCGGCGATGCCGAGGTTGTTCCAGCCGCGGGTGAAGTCGGGGCGGACCTCGGTCGAGAGCGCGAAGTCGAGCGCGGCGCCGGGCCAGTCGAGCTCGGTGCCGGCGCGAATCGACTCGTCGAGCCGCTCGTAGCCGCGGTTGTTGTAGAAGTGCGCGACCGCCTCGTCGTCGTCGAGGCGCCGGTAGTAGTCGCCGCGCGGTAGGTCCCAGCCGAAGTCCATCGCCAGGGTACCGCGCTCGCTCTCGACCGCAGCTGTGATGTGCCCCATGTTGACGATGACCTCTTCCTCGGTGTCGACCTCGCCGACGCGCTTGGACGCGTCCAGGTAGAAGGCGCGCATGCCGACGCCGCGGGCGAGCCCGACGAACACGCTGGCGAGGGTGAGGCAGTTGCCCTCGTGCCTCTCCAGGGCCTCGTTCGCCGGGACCGTCACGATCGGCTTGTAGCGGATCCCGAACACGCCGTCGGCGAAGATCGCGTCGAAGAGCGCCTGCGCGCGCTGCGACGGGTTGGCGAGACCGCCGACGACCTCCCGCGCGCGCTCGATGGCGTCGGAGTCGACCTGGTGCGGCACGACGATCTGGTCGGCCGGCATCGAGTGGACGCGCTGCGAGAGCTCGGCGCGGAGCTGCTCGGGTGTGCGGATGCCGCGCCAGCCGCCGCAACCCGTGCTCGCCGCGAGCAGCGAGGCCAGGCAGCCCGCGACGGCCACGACGGATCGCCCGGGAGTCGATCTCACGAACGAGGAAGGTACGCCAGGCACGGTGGCGAAAAAAAGAGCGGCGGGTGGTTTCCCACCCGCCGCTCAGGCGTCGCTACGCTCGAGTCAGGTCAGATCTTGTAGGTGATCCGGCCGAACAGGAAGCGGCCGAGGAAGTCGTAACCCTCGGTGCTGGCGTTCTGGCTGCCTTCCTGGAGGAAGGGAGGATCCTTGTCCAGGAGGTTGCTGATACCGAGCGACACCGTGTAGGCGTCCCACGAGTAGCTGCCCTCGATGTCCCAGTAGGACACCGCGTGGACCCGCCGGAACGGATCCTCGGGGCCGACTTCCTGCGACACCGCGTCGCCGACGAAGCGCACGATGTTGTTGAAGGTGAAGCCACCGCGGCTGAAGCTGGTCGACTGGTACCACTTCCACTTCGCGTAGTTGCCGGTGAGGCCGGCGATGGTGCCCGCGAGCTCGCTTTTGTTGCCGTCCTGATCGAACTCGTTGAAGTGGAGCAGGTGGTTGCCGCTGAAGGTCAGGCCGATGGTGCCCACGTCCGCCGCACCGACCTTCTCGAGGTCGAAGCTGTACTGGGCGGTGAAGTCGATGCCGTCGGTGAACTGCTTGCCGATGTTGTCCTGGATCGCGCTGACCTGGATGATCTGGCCGTTCGGGTCACGACGGATGCGCGCGCAGTCCGGATCGGCGAGGCCCGCGGTCCGCCCGTAGCAGTTGTCGAGGATCGACTGCTCGTCCGGGTTGGAGATCGCGTTGTCGACGGTGATCCAGTAGTAGTCGGCCGTGAACGAGAAGTCGTCGAAGAAGGTCGGGGTGATGACGGTGCCGATGCTCCAGCTGTCCGCGGTCTCGGCGTCGAGGTCCGGGTTGCCGCCGATGTCGGTCGGGACCTGGTCGTTGCCCAGCGCGAGCTGGCTGTAACCCTCGGGGATGCCCGCCGCCTGGCAGTTCGCACGCACCACCGGGTCGATGTCCGGGTTGGTGTCCCAGTCGTTGCAGGGGTCCTGCGCGGTGTTGAACGAGCGCACCTGGCCGCCGTACAGGTCGTTGATGCTCGGGGCCCGGAACGCGGTGCCGTAGATCCCGCGCAGCCGGATGTCGCTGACCGGCGCGACGCTCAGGCCGCCGCGGTAGACGAACTCGTCGCCGAAGGTGTCGTAGCTCGTGTAGCGGCCGGCGACGTCGAACGTCAGCTCCTTGAGGCCCTGATCCTTGAGAACCGGGACGGTGGTCTCGGCGAACACCTCGCCGAGGGTGTAGCCACCGCGGGTCGGCTGCTGCGCGTCGTTCGCCGAGTCGCCGAGGATCTGGACGGGGTCCGGCTGGTTGAAGCCTTCCTCGTCACGCCACTCACCGCCGAACGCGACCTGCCAGTCGCCGGCCGGGAGCTTGGTGATGGGACCGGTGACCGAGGCGCCGAGGTTGAACTGCTCGTGCTGCTTGGTCTGGACGCCGGTGTAGCGCGAATACGCGATCTGCTCCGGGGTCATCTGGTTGAGGCCGAAGAAGTCGCCGAGCACGCAGCCCTTGTTCGCGTTCTGCGCGCACAGCTCGGGATCCGACTGCTCGAGCAGGCGGGTCAGGTTGGTCAGGTTCTCCGACCGCTGGGTGTGGGTGTTGCGGCCGTAGTTGAGGAACGAGTCGTACCCCCAGCCCTCGACCAGGTCGCCCTTGAGCCCGGTGACGATGCGGAAAGTGTCCGTGTCGTTGCGGTAGGTGCGCTGGCCGTAGTCGCTCATGCGCTTCGAGAAGCTGACCGACTCGACGTCCGGCCCGAGCTCGGCCAGGATCGCGTCCCTCACGTCCTGCGGCAGCAGCGGGTTGCTGAGCGGGATGACCCAGCCCTCGGGGTGGGTGTTGCTGCCGCCGCCGATCGGCTCGGGCGCCAGGCGCTGCGCGCTCTGGCGATAGGTGAAGAGCCCGTCCATGTAGGCGGTGATGTGGTCGTTGAGGTCGAGGTGGCCGATGCCCCCGATCGAGTAGCGGCTCTGCTGGCCGGTCAGCCACTGGTCGTCGCCGTAGTTGTAGCGGTCACCACCGAGCTCGGTGACGTCGAGCGTCCCGGCCGGCTGGAACGACGCGCCGGTCGCGGGGTCGGGACGGAAGAAGACGCCGGTGTCGAGGATCGTGCCCTCGGGACGGAAGCCCGAGCCCGTGATCTTCGAGATCGTGCCGTCCTCGTTGTAGAAGGAGCCGACCACCGGGAAACGCGACCAGTTGCGGTCCTTCTGCTCGACCTCGCCCGACTGCACCCACGCGGTCATGATGGTGATGTTGCCGCGGTCGGTGTTCGCGCCCCACAAGCCCGACAGTTGCACGGTCTCGCCGTCACCCTTGTCGGTGGCGCCGCCCATGACGTCGAACTGGAAGCCGTCGAAGTTGTCCTTGAGGATGATGTTGATGACGCCGGCGACCGCGTCCGAGCCGTACACCGCGGAGCCGGAGTCGAGCGACACCTCGATGCGGTCGATCATCGCCACCGGGATGTTGTTCAGGTCGACCGCTTCCGAGACGTCGCTGTTCGACGTCACGAAGCGCTTGCCGTTGACCAGCACCAGGGTGCGATCGACGCTCAGGTTGCGGAGATCGACGAACGCCAGACCCTGACCGCCGTTGTTGTCGTTGCGGCTGATGCCCTGCAGCGTGACCGAGGGGAGCTGGGTCAGGAGGTCGTGCACCGACTGCACGCCCGACGCCTCGATCTGGCTCGAGTTCACCACCGCGATCGGCGCGTATTCCTCGAGGTTGTCACGGCCGATGCGGGTACCCGTGACGGTCACCTCTTCCGACTCTTCCGCCGCTGCGGCTGCGGCCGACGGCTTGGCGCCGGCTGCGGCTGCCTGTGCGCGCGCCGTGCCCGGCGCCGCCAGGATGAGAACCGCGAACCCCGCCACGAAGGCGAGGGAAGCGGCCCACCACGTTAGACCTGCTGGACGTCTCATGCGGACCCCCCTCCTTTGGATGGATTTCGACCGGATGCCCGGAGGCCGATCTTCCTAAAATCTCGTCGCGAAAACAAGACGTTCGTCACCGAAGCGTCAAAATTCCGCGACCGTCTCCCGGGATCTCGCGAGAGCCGGAAGCACCAGTGGGGCCTGGTCCGGCCGCCCCATCGGGGGCCGCGGCGATTCCGCGCCGAAGCGGCGGGCGGGTCCCCGGGGACCGACCTCCGCCCCCGTCAGCGCAGAGATAATCGTCTGCGATCTGGGGTCGGCACCGGCGCGCCACGACGCTCCGCGGCGTTGGGCGCGGCCGCGCGCGGTGCTACCTCGATGGCGATGAGCGGCGCGCACCTCACCGTCGACGAGCTCGGCCTGCGCCTCGGCGCGCGCCGGCCGCGCCGCATCCGCTTCGGCCGCGTGGTCGTCCAGTCGGCGGTCACGGTGATCCTGCGCGATTCGCGGCGCAATGGCGTCGAGGTGCTGCTGGCGCGGCGCGCCGAGCGCGACGGCGACCCGTGGTCCGGCCATATGGCGTTCCCCGGCGGACGCCGCCACCCCGAGGACCGTGATCTGCGCGCGACCGCCGAGCGCGAGCTCACCGAGGAGACCGGCCTCGCCATCGCCACGGCCGGCGAGCGGCTGCCCGCGGGCCTCGGCGATCTCGTCACCCGCGCCCACGAGAAGCCGGTGCCGATGCTGGTGCGGCCGTTCGTCTATCGGCTGGTGCGGCCGCGCCCGCGCTTCACCTTGAGCCACGAGATCCGCGAGGTGGTGTGGGTGCCGCTCGCCTTCTTCGCCGACGAGGCGAACCGGGTGCCGCTCGCCTGGCACTTCGCCGGAACCGACTGGCAGCTCCCGTCCTACGTGTTCGGCGGGCGCCGGATCTGGGGGCTGACGCTCATGATCCTCGGCGAGCTGGTGTCGGTGAGCCACGGCGTGCGGTTCGCGCGGCTGCCCGGGCTCGAGGCCCTCGATCGGCTGTGGCGGCGCCGCCACCTGCGCTCCGGCTGAGCCCCGCGCCGAGCTCGCGCCATCGGGCGCCGCCTCACGCACGCCGCGGTGCGGCGGGGCGGTGGGCGACGAACCGTTGCAAACCCGGACAAAACCCGACCTTGTTTTGCTTGCGTGGGGTCGCGGTTGCGGCGTAAGAGTCGCGCTCGCTCCAGAAGTTCAGCGCCGTTCCGTACACCCTGCGTCGGGGTGAATCTCCCGGAGGTCGTGCATGAAGTGGGTCCCTCAGGTCCGTGATCGTCGTCTCGCGCCGGTCCGCCTCGTCCTCGCCGCGCTGGTCGCGCTGGCGGCGCTCGTGGGCGGGGCGGCGCCTGCGCCGGCCGAGACGTTCACCGTCGACGCCGGCACGGACGCCAAGTTCCCGGACGGCAACGACGGCGACTGCACGCTCCGCGAGGCGATCATCAACGCCTCGCAGAACGCCAACAACACGCCCACCACCTACCCCGACTGCCCGGCCGGTGACCCCGACCCCACGGTCGACGTCATCAACTTCTCGGTCAGCAACGTCACGCTGGCCCAGGACGCCGACGAGATCTTCGTCGCCTCGAACCTGTCGAGCGGTCCGATCGAGATCAACGGCAACGTCACCATCGACGGCGGCGGCCAGGCGCGCAGCAAACGCATCTTCCGCACCATCGGCGACAGCGATCACACGGTGAAGATCGTCGGGCTCACCCTGCAGAACGCGTGGGACGGCGGCGGCGGCGCGATCCTGAACGTCGGGACGAGCCTGATCTTCCAGAGCGTCCTGTTCCAGAACAACAAGGCCATCTCGTCCGGCGGCGGCGCGCTCAACAGCTCGGGCGGCGACGCGATCTACATGGACGGCGTCACCTTCGACGGCAACGAGTCGCAGGCCCAGGACGGCGGTGCCGTGTGGCTGAGCGGCTCGAGCTCGCAGGTCACGATCAAGAACGTCACGTTCTCGAACAACAAGGCGGCGCTGAGCGGTGGCGCGGCCTACTTCACCGGCACCGGCACCACCGGCTACTTCTGGCTCCTCGACAACGTCCAGTTCAACGACAACGAGTCGCTGAACGGCACCGCCAACAACGGCTCCCACCAGCTCGGCGGCGGCGGCGCGATCTTCAACAACGTCGACTACGACGAGACCACGATCTTCAAGAGCTGCACCTTCGACGGCAACAAGGCCACCGAGGGCAAGGGCGGCGCGATCTACAACTCGATCGGCGCCCAGAACATCGAGATCCAGGACAGCGTCTTCACCCTCAACTTCGCCACCAACGTCGACCCGAACACCGTCACCGACCAGGGCTTCGGCGGCGCGGTGTGGAACCAGGGCCAGCTCACGCTCAACCGCGTGACCCTGGAGGGCAACACGGCGGTGCTGCACGGCGGCGGCATCGCCAACAAGTCCTCGAGCGGCAACAACTCGACGGTCGCCAACAGCACCATCACCGGCAACATCGTCTCTACCGCGAGCTCCGAGGGCGGCGGTATCTGGAACGACTCGAGCTCGACGCTCGTCACCCGCAACACCACCGTCGCGGACAACTTCGCGCTGCTCGGCTCGGGCGCGAACCTCTACAACAAGGGCGAGCTGGTCGCCCTCAACAGCATCTTCGCGAACACGCTCGGGTCGTCGAACTGCGCCGGCCCGAGCAAGCTCACCAACAACGCCGGCGACGGCAACGTGCAGTGGCCGGGGACGAGCTGCGACTCGCTCCCCGACCCGATCGCCTCGGGTGACCCCAAGCTGGGCGCGGGCATCCCGGCGGGCGGCCCCGCCGGCTCGAAGGTGTTCCCGATCGGCGCCGGCAGCGCCGCGACGAGCTACGGCAACGCGACCGTGTGCTCGGACCCGCCGGTCTCCAGCCTCGACCAGACCAACGCCAGCCGCCCGCAGCCGGGCGGCACCAACTGCGACAGCGGCTCGTACGAGTCGAACCGCGCCGCCGGCTACGGCTCGAACCCGTCGCCGGGCCAGACGGTGCAGATCGACACCGACACCTCGACCACCGGCAACGGCAAGGTGACGGTGTCCGAGACCGGCACCGACGACCTGCACGTGACCGAGGTCAAGCTCACCGGTGACGCGGAGATCTCGCTCACCTCGGCGTCGTCGTTCGACATCGCCGACGGCGGGC
>CAYMQR010000144.1:0-10180 GCA_964392195.1 uncultured bacterium
TGAGCAGCGGCACCGACTCGCCGGGGAACCACGCGGCCAGCACCTCGGCCAACCGCTCCACCACCTTGGGGCCGTTGAAGACGCCGCCGTTGAGCAACAGCGCGTCCGGCCGCGGCAGCCCGTTCACCAGCGCCACGCCGGTGCGCGCCGCGGTCTCGGCGTGGCGGCGCAGGAACGCGGAGACGTGGCGGGTGATCGCGGGGTCGGCGGCGAACGGCAGCGAGAGCTCGGTGAGCGCGACGCGGCCGCGCTTCACCAGCTCCTCATCCGGCGCCGCGCGCGGCAGGAAGCCTTCCAGCAAGATGCCTTCGGCCTCGCCGCGGCCCAGCGCGTAGGACTGCGCTCCGCCGAGCAAGCGCGAGCCGCGCCCCACCACCGCGACGCCGTAGGTCTCGGGACCCGCGCCGGAGAGGAGCGTCTCCTTGGCGAGCCGCGACGCCTGCACCAGCCCCGACCAGCGGGTCGCGTCGAGCGCGCCGTTTCGGCCGAAGAGCTTCAGCTCGACGTGGCGCGCGATGGTGGCGTCCATGTTGTCGCCGCCCAGCATCAGGTGATCGCCGACCGCGATGCGCTCGAGGGTCGGCGCGCCGCCGCCCGTGGGCCGCACCACCCGCACCAGCGTCAGGTCGGTGGTGCCGCCGCCCACGTCCACGACCAGCACCAGGCGCGCGCTGCCGAGGGCCTTCTCGAGGTCGTTCTCGTGGTGCTGGAGGAAGTCGTAGAACGCGGCCTGCGGCTCCTCGATGAGGCGGAGCTTGCCGATGCGCGCGCGCTCGGCGGCCTCCACGGTCAGCTCGCGGGCGACCTCGTCGAACGACGCCGGCACCGTGAGCACCACGTCCTGGCGCGCGAGCGGCGCCTCCGGGTGGGCCTGATCCCACGCGCTCCGGACGTGCTCGAGGACCCGCGCCGACGCCTCGACCGGCGAGAGCCGCGGTACGTCCTCGGCCGCCCCCCACGGCAGGATCGCCGCGGCGCGGTCGACGCCTGCGTACGAGAGCCAGCTCTTCGCCGAATACACGAGCCGCCCCGGCACCTGCGCGCCCTGGCGGCGCGCGAACTCGCCGACCGCCCAGTCGACCTTCGCCGCGCTCACCGCCGCCGCCGAGATCACCTTGTTCCACGGCAGCTTGGTGGCGCCCTCGATCAGCTCGCCCTCGGCGGGCGTGTAGAGGAACGACGGCAACAGCTCGAGCGCGGCGACCTCGCCGGCGGCCACGAGCTGCGCGATCCGGAACACCTCGATCGCAGGGCGATCCACGGGGCTCGCCGCCACCACCGTGTGGGTGGTGCCGAGGTCGATCCCGACCACGAACTTCGCGTCGCCGCTCGGAGTCATGCAGCCAAGGGTGTCCGCCGGATCGACCGGCCATCAACCGCCGTCGGCGGCGTACACGTCGGGGCGGTGGATCTGCATCAGCCAGGCGGGATCCGCGACGGTCGTGAAGCCGTGCTGCGCGTAGAGCCCGTGGGCGTCGCGGGTGGCGAGCATCCAGCGCCGGAAGCCCTGCAGCGCGGGATGCGCGAGCACCTCGCCCATCAGCCACCTGGAGAGCCCGCGTCCGCGGTGCGCCGGCAGCACGAACACGTCACCGAGGTAGCCGAAGGTGGCGTAGTCGGTGATCACCCGCGCGAACCCGACCTGCGCGCCGCTCGCCTCGTCATAGAGGCCGAAGCAGCACGACTCGCAGACACTGCGCTCCACGACACCGCGCGGGATGCCCTTCGCCCAGTACGAGTCCTCGGCGAGGAAGCGGTGGATGACGCCGAGGTCGAGCCGCGCCGGGTCGGTGCTCACCACGTACCCGTCGCGGCGCGACTCGATCGGCGGGAGGTTCATCGCCAGGACCCGCGCGCGTGTCACTCGACGCGCACGTTGTAGTGGAGCTTCCAGCGCTTGTCCGAGCCCTGCTCGACCGCCGAGAGCTCGAGCGTCCCGACCTCGGTGACGCGCGCGTGCAGCTTGACCGGCACCACCCGCCCGCTCTCGCCCTCGAGCTCGGTCTCGATCGCCGGCAGCTCCTCGAGGTCGGCGGCGCTCGGCACCACCGTCGCGACCTGGTCGTCGCGGCGGGTCGACGAGCCGAAGAACCGGAACGCGGCGGGCTCGCCCACCACCAGCCCGAGCGCCTGCGGCAGCTCGACCTCGCTCCCCTCTTCCATGCCGAACGGCGCCACGCACACCGCGTCGATGCGCGGCGGCACGCCCGGCACCGCCAGCTCGGCGCGCTCGATCCCCACGTAGTACGCGCGCGCGGTGCCGCCGCGGATGCGGATGCCGCGACCGCGCCGCACCCAGCCGTAGTAGGCCGCGCCGCGCGCCACCGCCATGTCGGGGTCGTCGCCGGCCAGCACCTTGACCGGCTTGCCGCCGTCGGCGGTGAGCCAGCCGTCGAGGATCGCGGTGATGCGCTCGCGCAAGAGCGGCGAGCGCATCACGCCGCCGTTGAAGAGCAGCGCGGTGGGATGGAGGAAGCTCTTGCCGTCCAGGCTCACCTTGCCGGCGAGGGACTCGCGGCTGCGGTTCTCGAGGCCGAGGAACGCGGCGAGGTGGCGGGTGATGCCCGCGTCGGCCGCGTACGGCAGGCCGAGCGTGGTGAGGCCGGTGCGGCGCGGCTTCGCGGGGCGGTCGGCGGCGCCGATCCTCGGGAAGAAGCCGTCGAGGAGGGTGGCGTCGAGCTCGTCGCGGGTGAGCTCGGTGCGGATCGTGCCGCCCACCAGCTTGCTGCCGCGACCCGGCACCACCAGCGGGCGCGCCGACTCCTTGGGGTTCTCGAGGAGCGACTCCTTGGCGGCGCGGCACGCGTAGGCGAGCGAGCGGAACTGCCAGTCGTCGAGGGTCTTGCCCTGCCCCTCGAGCTTGGCGCGCACCGCGTAGGCGAGCGCCATGTCCATGTTGTCGCCGCCGAGCAGGATGTGGTCGCCGACCGCGACGCGGTCGAGGACCAGCGAGCCGCCCTCCTCGCTCACCGCGATGAGCGAGAAGTCGGTGGTGCCGCCGCCGACGTCGCACACCAGGATGGTGTCGCCGGGCTCGACCTGCTTGCGCCACCCCGCGTGGCTGGCGAGCCACGCGTAGAGCGCCGACTGCGGCTCCTCGAGCAACGTGAGCCGCCCGCCCAGCCCGGCCTGCTCGGCGGCCTCCACGGTGAGGTCGCGGGCCACCGCGTCGAACGACGCCGGCACCGTGATCGCGAGCTCCTGGGCCTCGAGCGGTGCGTCGGGATGCGCCTGGTTCCACGCCTCGCGGAGGTGGCTCAGGTAGCGCGCGCTCGCCGCCACCGGCGAGACCTTGGGCACCTCGTCCGGCGAGCCCCACGGCAGGATCGCCGCGCGCCGGTCGACACCCGCGTAGGAGAGCCAGCTCTTCGCCGAGGACACGAGCCGCGCCGGCACGCTCGCGCCGCGATCGCGCGCCAGCGTCCCCACCGCGAAGTCGCGCGCGCCGTCCCACGGCAACGAGAGCGACCCCGGCGGCAGGTCGGTCTCGGCGGGCAGGTAGAGGAACGACGGCAAGAGCGCGCGCTCGCCCACCTCGCCCGCGTTCACCACCTGCTGCACCGCGAACGCGGACGGTGCGCCGGGCTGGTCGCCGCCGAGCGGCAACGACGCGAGCCCGCAGTTGGTGGTGCCGAGGTCGATGCCGACGGCGTAGGTCGCCGGCACGTCGGCGGGAGCGGATTTTTTCGCGGCCACGGGCTCAGACCTCGACTTCGGCGGGTGCGATGACCGAGAGGTCTTGCCCCTCGGGAGGAGTCGGCAGCTTCACCTCGGCGACGCGCCAGCCGTGGTGGGCGAGCTGGCCGCGCACCGGCAGCTTGCCGGTGACGTTGCCGGTGAGGCGGATCTGCACGGGGTCGTAGTCCTCGCCCACCTGGATGGGCGCGCCCTCGCTCTCGGTGCGCACCGGCGCCAGCTTGAAGTACTGGCGCATCGACTTGCGCACGCCGTCGTGGACCACGCGCGCGGCGGCGCCCACCTCCTCGTCGGAGAACGACGTCACGTCCTCCTCGACGAAGTCCACGAAGCGCCCGTCGCGCTGCAGGATCGAGAGCAGGTGGAGCGCGGACGCGAAGTCGGGGCGCTTGGGCGGCTCGGGCGCCTTGGGCTTGGCGAGCTTGGGCGGCGGCTCGGGCTTCACCGCCGGCTCCACCGCCGGCCCCTCGCCCGGCTCACCGCGCAGCAGCCGATCGACCTCCCACGCCAGCGAGCCGTCGTCGAAGAGCAGGTACCACTCGAGCCCCATCACCAGCCGGAGCCGCTTGAAAAAGCCGAGCTTGGGCGCATCAGGCATGGATTCCCCCGCGCGTGCGCGCGCCACGGCGCGCTCCACGCGGCATTCCATACCCTCCACGAGCGAGCCACTCCAAGGGGACGCGGGGATCCGAACCGGCGAGGACCGTCGTGGCGATGCCGTTCCTACGGCAGCACGAACGCACCCGCCGGCCCGTCCCCCGAGCCCGAGATGAAGGGCGGATTGATCGCCATCACGTAGGCGGGTCCGGCATCGAGACCGGGAGGCCGGGTGAAGTGAAGCCGTGTCGGGCCGTCGATGGTGAGGGCCAGCGCCGGGCTTCCGTCGGCGTTCAAGCCGCCGGCATTCACCACCACGTCACCCACGTGCGCGAAGAGGTTGATCACGGTCACGTCGCAGAAGCCCGTTCCGGTCACGGTCACCGTTTCACCGAGGATGGACACGCCGGCGACCGTCACCAGCGCACCGATCGGCACCGAGACCGCATTCGACGCCAGGAAGCTCGGAACGTTGACCACCTGGATCGCGCCCGGGCCGACCGGCACCTGCGCCGGGACGGCGACCTCGATCGAGGTGGCGGTCTGGCTACTGGGGCCGAGCGGCCCGGCGTTGCCGCTGGCGGTGAACAGATTGACCACGGCGTTCGAGAACCCGTCACCGCCGATCGAGAGGCTCTCGCCCGGCGCGACGAGCGCCGCGACGTGCGCGACCCCGATCGCGAGGTCGGAGCTCGACGGGCTCAACGCGGCTCCGTTCACGCTCGTGACGCTCGGCACGCCCAGCGCCGCGCTCCCGAGGAGCACCGCGCCCCGAGCGTTGCTGGTGTCGTAGCCCGAGTCAGGGCGGACCAGCAGCAGCGACGCGAAGCCGTTGCCGAGGAGCGTGTCCTCCGGGGGCGGGACGGGCCACGGCCAGGGCAGCGTGCCGGTCCACGTGGTGGCGCTCGTCGACGTGGGCGCGAGCCCCGATGGCAGCACGTCGACGACGCCGCTCGACGTCGCGACGAAGACCTTGAGCAACGATCCTGGCGAGATCCCGGCGCCGCTCACCTCGATCGGGTCGCCGACGCGGACCGGATCCGGGGACGATCCGAGCGCCGGCGTGAGCCCGCTGAAGTTGGACGTGACCTCGAGGTGCGCGAGCCCGCCGACGACGCCCCATTCACCGCTTCCCACGAGGTCGTCGAGGGACACCGCGCCGCTCGCGGGGTCGTAGCGGAAGGTCCCGGTCATCGACAGCGTGCCGGGATCGGTCTGGACCCAGCTCTGCTCGCAACGCAGCGTCGCGAACGCGGGCCGGTAGGTCATCTGCACGGGGAACGTGACGCTGAAGCGGCCGTCCTGATCCAGGGTGGCCTCGGGTCTCGGCGCCGCCGGGTCGAGGGCGATGTCGATCGCGCAGTACCCGTAGCAGGCGTGGAACCCGAAGCACCACAGCGGCACGTCGTCGGGGAAGAGGTGCAGGTCACGGATCTCGAGCCGCTTCGCCGGCGGTTGGTAGGCGAAGGCGACCCAGCTTCGTTGCGCGAGCGCCGACGTCCAGTCGTGTGGCGCGTACACGTCGTACGTGAGGGTGAACTGGACCTGGTTCGGAGCGTCGGGCGTCGGCGCCAGCGCGCCGGACTGCGCCGCCGCGTGCTGGCGAAGCGCCAGCACGAGCAGCGCGATCCCCGCGCACCGCAAAGCCCGGCCCATCGGACGGATCCTCAAGGCAGCGTCGGACAGGGCACGTAGTCGAACCAGTACCCGTAGGAGCCACCGCCGTCGCCGACGACCAGGAACTCGACGCGGGTCGCGGTGCTCGGCACGCCGAAATCGGTCACATCCAGGGTGATGGTGCCCTGGGTCGTGCCGACGATCGTCGTGGTGTACACGGTGCTACCCGAGGTGAAGCTCCCGGGAACCCGGACCGACTCGTACGATGGCGTCACCGGGTCGGCCACCTGGACCGAGAGGAATCCCGGGTTCATGTGGTCGCCTTCGTCCCGGAACGGAATCTCCGCATGGAGGTCGTAGCGCCGCGACCCGAGCGCCGTGAACTCGCAGCTCGGCGGCCCGCCCACCTGCTGGCAGGCCGGCAGTCCCCTCCAGCACCGGTAGTCCGCGTAACCGTCGGTGCGTGGCAAGGTGATCGAGAACTGGCTCGCGTCGGCGTTGACGAACACCATGTCGAGGCGATCGGCGACACCGTCGACGTCGACGTCGACCGCCGTGCCCGTACCGCTCTGGGGCAGGGCTCCGCCGCCGGCCAGGAAGCCCGCCGAGAAGCCGTTTCCTTCGTAATAGAGGCCCGCGAAACCAGAGGTCTGGTCGGGAAAGACCCCGCCCGGGGGGAAGACCGCGACGTTGCCTTCTACCGTGAACGGGTACGGCGAGTAGGGGTCGATCCAGATCCCGAGATCGGTGCCCTCGTGGTCGGCGACGTACTGGCCCGTGGTCTTGATCGTGGGTGTGCAGCCGGCGAGCAGCACCAGCCCCACGCAGGCGACCACGATCTTGACGGGTGTGGGTAGGTATTTCATGGCACGCTCCTTCCGCGAACACGCGCCCGCACCCCTGCGATGAGGGAGCGCTTCGCGTGCCCGTGCTCCCGAAGGACCGGGCCTCTGCTGGCGCTCCTGGAAGATCCGTGCCGGAGCTCGGGCGCGGGCGCCCGCCGGGCCCCCGGGAAAAACCCAATGACTGCGTGCTTCCCAGGGACGCGCTGGCAGCACTCCGCCCGACCGCGCCCGCCGGAGCGGAACCCCGGGCGACGGGGCGTCACCCGCCCGTAGCGCCCGGACGGGACCGGGTGCCACGAGACTCCGACCGGATCGCGTCAGCGCGACGGGGCCAGCGTGAGCGGCGCGTGGTCGGCAGCCGCCTCGAGCTCGCGGATCAGCTTGCGCAGCTCGCCGCGCACCGCCGCGCCGTACTCGTGGAAGTGCTTGTGCATGAGCGCGAAGCTCACGGCGCGCCGGAACGCCGACGGGCGCTTCGCCAGCGTCTCGGCGAACATCCCGATGGTCATCCACGCGCGCCGCGGGGTGGCGTTCAGCACGCAGCTCCACAGGGTGCGCAGCAAGACCGCCACCTCGTCGGGCCCCGAGGCGATCCGCGAGCGGATGCCCTCGCCGTGCCCGAGGATGAACGCCATGGCGCGCGCCCGGTAGTTGCCGTAGTCGTAGAGGCGCCGGAGCAGCCGCTCGTAGCCGCGGTAGAGCTCGAGGCGCGTCATGCCGGCGGGCAGCACGTTCGAGAACACGAACTGATCGCCCGTGTAGTCCTGGTCGAGGCGCCCCGCGGCCGCGAGCCGCTCGTGGAGCGCGGTCCGGGGGAGCGCGTTCAAGAGCCCGGTCATCGACACCGGGATGCGCGCGTCCTGGATGAAGTCGAACTGCTCGTCGAAGATCGACGGGTCGTCGTGGTCGAAGCCCACGATCATCCCCGCCATCACCTCGATGCCCGCCGCCTGGATGCGGTGCACCGAGCACACGATGTCCTCGCGCAGGTTCTGGTGCTTGCTGGTCTCGGCGAGGCTCGCGGCCCGCGGCGACTCGATGCCCACGAAGAGCGTGGTGAAGTTGGCGTCGCGCATCAGCGACAGCAGCTCCGCGTCCTGGGCGAGGTTGATCGAGGCCTCGGTCATGAGCTCGATCGGGTGGCCGCGCTCGGCCTGCCATGCGGCGATGGCGCGCAGGAGCGACTTCGCCTTCTTCTTGTCGCCGATGAAGTTGTCGTCGACCACGAACACGTTGGGGACGCCGAGGCGAGCGAGCTCCTCGAGCTCGGCCATCACCTGCTCGGTGCGCTTGGCGCGCGGGCGCCGCCCGTACATGACGATGATGTCGCAGAACTCGCACGTGTACGGACAGCCACGCGCGAACTGGATGGGCATGCTGCGGTAGCGGTCGAGCTTGAGCAGGTCGAAGCGTGGCACCGGCGTGCGCTCGAGCGACGGCAGCTCCTCGGTGTGGTACTCGGCGCGCGGCGCGCCCGCCTCGGCGTCGCGCAGGAACCCGCTCCAGGTCTCCTCGGCCTCTCCCACGAACACCACGTCGGCGCGCTCGCGGAGCTGCTCGGGGCAGAGCGTCGCGAACGGCCCGCCCACCACCAGCTTCTTGCCGCGGGCGCGGAACGTGTCGAGGATCTCGAACATCCGCTGGCGGTGCACGATGTAGCCGGTGAGCCCGACCCAATCGGCGTCGGTGTCGAAGTCGATCGGCTCGACCGTCTCGTCGCACAGCACCACCTCGTGCTCGGGCGGCGTCATCGCCGCCAGCGTGGGCAGCGCCAGGTTGGGGAACGTCGCGCCCTTGCCGAGCTCGGGCAGGATACGATCGAAGGTCCAGAACGACTCGGGATTGCGGGGGGCGACGAGATAGAGCTTCATGGCGCGCCTCGGTGTGGAGATGGGCCTCCGTCCGGTGGCGGCGGTCGTCCCCTGTTGGCCACCCTACCCACCGCCCCGCCAGGCACAAGGCGAAGGCTCGAACCGTGTCGCTGCGCTGACGGCGCGCTGACACGCGGGAGGGTTGGAGTCAGGCGCGCGTCACGACGATGATCTCGGCATGGATCCAAGAGGAGCCGGCGCCCCCAAGCGCGACGTGCGGCTGGTCGAATACCGGCTGCCGGGCGGCTGGACGGTGCTCGCGGGACGCAGCGACCACGACAACGACTACCTGAGCTTTCGCGTCGCGAAGCCCAACGACTGGTGGTTCCACGTCCGCGGCATGCCCGGCAGCCACGTGATCCTGCAGGTGCCGTCCGGCGAGGACCCCGACCGCGCCACCGTGGAGGCCGCGGCGGCGATCGCCGCCTACCACAGCAAGGCGCGCGAGGGCGGCGTTGTCCCCGTCTCCGCGACCCGCGCCCGCTACGTCACCAAGCCCCGCGACGTGAAGACCGGCACCGTGCAGATCCGCAAGGAGATCGTCCTCAAGGTGCGCCCCGCGCCCGGCGAGGAGGTCACGTCCGGCAACCCTGGGCCGCGCTGAGGAAGGCTTCGTCGTCGGCGTCCGCCGCGACGCTGCGATCGAGGTCGACCCGTGCGCTCCCGCCATCGGCATCGTGCCTCGCCTCGACCCGGCGGGGTACGGCCAGGGACGGATCGTTGCAGCGCGCCAGCCGGTGCGATAGGTAACTTCCCTCCTCTCGCTCCCGGGCGAGCCCCACGTCGCAAGCATGAGCACGTCCGCCTTCCCCCGCTCGCTCGTCGAGGCCGCGACTCGCCGCCCGGCGGTGGAGGCGCTGCGTGCGGTGGTGGGGAGCTGGCACGGCATCGACCTCGACCTGCCGCGCTGGACGCCCGACCAGGCCATCCCCGCGAGCCTGGCGCTCTTGCTACCGCACCAGACCGTGCTGTGCCGCCAGAACCACCTGGTGCTGCCCGAGCCCGACGCCGGCGACGCGCAGCGCTGGGTTTTCTGCGTCGACAACCAGGGCCGGGCGCGCTGGTCGTACGACCCCGACGACGGCGCGGTCCCGGCGGTGGCCTTCCAGTCCGACGAGAACGAGGAGTGGCTCGACGAGAGCATGCTGCTGGACGACTTCCTGCTGACGCTCACGCTCGTCGAGGCCACCGTCGGCGGGTCCTACCGCAACGGCGCCTACACCGCGGCGCTCGCGCCGGCCACGCTCGCCGCCGCGCTCACGCCGCTCACGCCGATCGGCCTGCCGTGGCGGCTCAAGGCCACGCAGTGCTACGCGGGCGACGACCAGGTGGCGTTCACCACGGCGCTCGCGAGCGGCGCCACGGCGCTGTGGATCGCCGGGCGCTCGAGCGAATCGCTGCGCTACCTGAACGCCGTCATCCAGGGCGACGCCCTGCCCTGGATCGAGATCCGCGTCGACGGCAAGGAGCGCTACCCGATCGACGGGTTCTGAGTTTTTCGGGGGGCTTTTCAAGCCCCCCGCCCGCGCGAAGTGAATTCGCGCGGGTCCCACC
>CAYMQR010000145.1:0-4705 GCA_964392195.1 uncultured bacterium
CAGGCTCGCCAGCCCGTTCCCGCCGGTGGTGACGTTCTCGGTGACGAGCGCGCGTTCGACCGTGGCGTCGCCCGCCGCCGCGTAGACGGCGCCGCCCCGCGCCGTGGCACCGCCCTCGCCGTGCCCGCCGGTGGCGCGGTTCTCGGCGAGCGCCACGTCCGCCACGGTGGCCGCGCCGCCGAGCACGGCGAGGCCGCCGCCGTCAGCGCCGCCCGGAATGCCGAAGTCCACCCCCAGGTAGTCGGCGCCGTTGCCGCCCGTGGCGTCGTTCGCGGTGACGATCGAGCGCTCCACCGAGAGCGCGCCGCCGCTCGCGATGCCGCCGCCGCTGGCGGGACCGCCGTTGCCGACGCGGAAGCAGTGGCAGGGGTTCTCGTCGGTGCAGCAGTAACCCGCGCCGTCGCCGCCCTTCGCCCGGTTGCCGCTCACCTCGGAGCCGTCGAGGACGAGCGTCGCGGCGGCCGAGCTGAACACGCCTCCGCCGCTGGCGCCGCCGCCGTCGCGCACTCCGCCGCCGAACGCGGCGTTGCCGGTCACCGCCGCGCGCCGCAGCGTGAGCTCGCCATCGTTGTAGACGCCGCCTCCGGCGACCGACTCGCTCGGCGCGCCGAGCACGGTGCCGCCGGCGACCATTAGGTCCTGCACCCGCACCACCGCGCCCGCCACGACCTGGAGGACGCGATCGCCGAGCCCCGCCGCGGAGACGGTCGTCATCGCGGCACCGCGCCCGGCGAGCACGAGGTCGGCGGTGACGTCGAGGTCGCCGGTGGCGCCGGCGTCCTCACCGGCGCCGGGGATGGTGAGCGCGTAGGTCGCCGCGTCGAGGAGGATCGTGTCCTCGCCGGGGGAGCCGGCGGCGCAACCGTCGATCGGTGCGTCGGCGTTGGCGGCGAGCACGGCCTCGCGCAGCGTGCAGGTCCCGTTCGGCCCCTGGTCCGCGTCGTCGGCGGTGACGTGGACCTCGTAGAGGGTGGCGCGCGCGGGCGCCACCACCGCGAGCGATCCGGCGATCCAGATCCCGATCCGCGCGAGCCCGACCCTTGCACGTCCCGACTGCGCGATCGCCCGCATCGGAGCCCCCGCGGCGGCGCCCATCCGCCACCCGGCATCCTACGCACCCTGCGGAGCGGCGCACAACGCGAGGGCTCACCCCGTCAGCAGCCCGATCCGCGCGAGGCGGTGCTGGCGGTCGCGGGTGCAGCGCATGGCGAGGTGGTCGACGTCGATGCCGACCATCGACATGTCGTCGCGGGTGCTGGCGATGGTGGCGTCGACCAGCGACGACCAGTGGTCGCTCTTCTCCTGCAGCTCGTCCTTGCGCGCCTTCGAGAGCTCGGGGAAGCGCTGCGCCAGGTAGTAGACGCCGAACGCGACGTGGCGCGACTCGTCGTGGCCGACGTAGCGCATCAGGTAGTCGGCGAACAGCAGGTTCATGGCCTTGAGCTCCTCGATGCCCGAGGCCTCGAGGTCCATCTTGCGGGCCAGCGCCGCGCCCTCCACGAAGGTGGTCTGGGCGAGCCCCTCGATGATGACCTGCATGCCGAGCAGCAGCTCCTCGGCGGTGTCGCTCTCGAACACCTCCTTGCAGAGCCGCTCGAGGTGGGGCGAGACCTGGCCGGTGACGCCGAGGCCGCGGATCACCCGCGAGAAGAACTCGACGTGGCGCGCCTCGTCCATCACCTGGGTGGAGCCGTAGTACGTGGCGATCAGGTCGGGCGCCTTGGCGACGATCTTCGACGTCACCATGAGCGCGCCGAGCTCGCCGTAGTGGAGCTGGGTCTGCACGTTGGCGGTGGCCTGGCGCACGATCGGCGGCAGCGCGCGCAGCCCCGAGAGCGCCGCCCAGTCGACGTCGGTGGACGCGTTCCACTGCTCGTGCTTGGCCTTCTCGTAGAGCCGGTAGAGGTCCTCGTCGGGGCGGTCGAACGCCTGCGCGTAGACCGGCCCCATGAAGTGGCCGGCGGCGCCGTCCCACATCAGCACCTCGGCGTCCATGAGGCTGTTCGACGGGATCGCGGCGCGCTTGGCGCGGCGCTGGGGGCCGGCGCCGACGTCCTCGGCCGCGCGCTCGTCGTTCGACTCCCAGGGCGGCACCACCAGCGCGATGTCCTCGTCGCCGCCGCGCTCGGTGGCGAGGATCTCGTCGATCTGCCCCGAGAAGTAGTGGTCCTGGATCTTCTCCGCCATGGCGCTGTCGACCGCGACGTCGCGGCCCTCGTGGCGGCGCGCCGACTTCATCACCTCGGGCATGAGGCGGCGGTCGGTGAACATGTTGAGGTTGGGCGCGATCACCTTCGCGTAGCGGTCGAAGTAGATGAACTGCTTGGTGGTGAGGATCTCCTCGCGCAGCAAGCGCAGGCCGTGCTTGCGCGCGATCCAGTTCATCTTGGGCAGGATCTCGCCGTAGTCGATGTCCTTGAAGGTCTTGAACACCAGCGGCCCGTAGGCCTCCTCGAGGTCCTTCGCGAACGCGTCGAGGTCGATGGCGTGCTTGGGCGCTCCGAGCAGCACCATGCACTCGGCGAGGCGCGGAAAGTTGCCGGTGTTGAAGGCCACCAGGTAGCGGCTCATGAGCTTGTGGGTCCAGCCGTGGAAGCGGCCCACGATGCCGAAGTCGAGGAACCCGATCCGCCCGTCGGTCAGGTACACGAAGTTCCCGGCGTGGACGTCGCCGTGGAAGAAGCCGTGCACCACCAGGCACTCCATCCACGCGCGCATGCCGCGGATCAGGAAGCGCTCGGCGTCGTCCATGTAGGGCAGCAGCGCCTCGGTGTCGGTGAGCTTGAGGCCGTGGAAGCGCTCCATCACCAGCACGGTCTTGCGGGTGAAGGTCCAGTAGACGCGCGGCGCGACGCAGTCGGTGAGGCCGGCCTCGGCCATGGCGCGGTTGAACTCCTCCATGTTCCGCGCCTCGAGCTCGAAGTCGAGCTCCTCGTGGATGGTGCTCGCGAAGTCCTCGACCACGGCGATGGGGTTGAGGAGCTGGGCGCTCGGGAGCAAGCGGTCGGCGAGCCACGCGGCTCCGGCGAGGATCTTGAGATCCATGTCGATCTTGGTACCGATGCCGGGGCGCTGGACCTTGACCACCACCTCCTCGCCGGTCTTGAGGCGCGCCGGGTGGACCTGCGCCACCGACGCCGCGGCCATCGGCTGGGCGGCGAACTCGGCGAAGTGGTCCTCGATGCGCCCGTCGATGGCGTGCTCGACGAGGCGCTTGGCCTCGGCGCTCGGAAACGGCGGCACCTGGTCGAGGAGCGACTGGAGCTCGTCGACGTAGGGCTGCGGGAAGAGCCCTTCGCCGGACGCGATCACCTGACCGAGCTTGATGAAGGTGGTGCCGAGCTCGGTGAAGGCGAGGCGCGTGGCGACCGGCGCGGTGAGCGGCCGCGACGGGTCCACGCCCGCCCAGCGCCGCGCGGCGGTGACTCCGTGGCGGTCGAGGAACACGAGCGTCCGGTACTTGGCCGCGATCCACGCGACCTCGGCGAGACGGCGGGCGAGCTTCATGGCTTTCGCTCCTTCCGGCTCGACGGCTTCGAGCGCGGGTCGTGCGACGGGACGGTGTGGAGGGCGCCCGCGCCTGCGGCGCTCCGGCGCGCCGGACCGCCAGAGGCGGTCCCTCCGAGGGGTCTTGCATCGCTTCGGAGGGCGCGACTCTGTCGCGCCGCTGCTGTTGGCGTGGGGGGGGCGAGCCCGAGCAGGGTCATCGCGGTATCGATCAGGCACTTGCGCACGCGCGCCGCGTGCGCGGGGTCGCGCAGGTCGTAGCCGAAGTACTGGCGCTGGCTCGGCTGGTCGATGAGCGCCTGCGCGAACTGGCCGTAGAAGGTGCTGAGGAGCACCTCGACGTCCACGTGGCGGATCCGGCCCTCTTCCCTGAGCTGCGTGAAGTACTTCACCGCCAGCCGGAACCACGGCTCGAAGGTCTCGAACACCGACGGGAAGTCCATCGACTCGGCCTGCAGCGACGCCCACTGGCCGATCCGCACCGGGCGCGGGTCGGCGACCATGGCGTCGAAGATCGTGCCGATCAGCCGCGGCACCGCGACCTCCACCGGCTGCGCCGTCTCGAGGCACTCGCGGGTCACGCGCATGACCTGGCGGGCCACCGCGTCGCAAACCGCCAGCCACAGGCTCTCCTTGGAGCCCCAGTGGTAGTTGAGCGCGGCGACGTTCACCTCGGCGCGCTTGCAGATCTCGCGGGTGGAGGTGCCGTCGAAGCCGTACTCGGCGAACACGTCGAGGGCGGCCTCCAGGATGCGCGCGCGGGTGCCGGCGTTCTCGGCGGTCTCCGCGTCGGCTGCGGTGGTGCGGCGAGCGAGGGCGCGTACGGCCATGCGTGGGCTCTCCGGGGCGGCGGGGGGCGAGGCGATCGCTTGAATCAGTCGATTCAAACGAGCGCTTAACCTAAAGTGATCCCGGTCACACCGTCAAGGCGGGGTCCGCCAAGGGCTGGAGGGCCGTCGCTTCGTCGACGGCCCCAGGGGCTGTCCCTCGCTCAGTCCTCGCCGCCGGAGCGGCGGGACTGCTTCTTCGCCGAGTGGAGCGCCTTCTCCTTCAGGCGGCGTTCCTTGGCGCCGCGCGAGGGCTTGGTGGGGCGGCGCGGCTTGGGCGGCGGGCGCAGCGCCTCGAGGACGAGCTCGCGGAGCAGCTCGCGGGCGTCGTCGAGGTTGCGCGGCTGGGAGCGGTAGCGCTGGCTCACGAT
>CAYMQR010000145.1:4805-10177 GCA_964392195.1 uncultured bacterium
GCGCGCGCGAGGATGTCGTTGATGAGCGATTGGTAAGGGACCCCGCGCGAATCGGCGGTGGACTTGGCCCACCGAAGGACCTCGGGATCGAGCCGGATCGACACCAGCTTCCGCGGCTCGGCGCCGAGCGGCGGACGACCGACACGGCGCATCCCGTCGAGCTGCTCGTCGGTGAGCTCCGGGATGTCGGAGAAATCAATCCGTCGCCGCGAGGTAGCGCGCGCGCTCCCTGCGGCTCGCGCGCCGTGCGCTGATGATGCGGATCGCTTGCTCGCCTTCATGGGGTCGTCTCCGGATCGTGTACGCGATCAGCAAGACCCGCCCAGAGCCAGCCCGGGCGAGTCGCAGCCGCCGCACCTCGTCCCTCGAGTGAACTGGGGCGGGCCCATTCAGGCCGCGCGGGTCCTCGAATGCGGTCGCCGCGTCCTCGAACGGGATGTCGTGCTTGATGCGGTTGATGGACGCTTTCCGCTCATCCCATTCGAACACTCATTTCGTATATACAAAAGTGCCGGCGGTGTCCACCGGGCTGGTGCGGACCGATCGCCATTCGCCGTCGCGGCCGGTCATGACCCTCGGGTCGATCCCCGCGCGCGCGGGGGAGACGCCCCAGGACGAGGTCGGAGCGCCTTCCACGGAGAATGGCTCGATCGACGAGAGCGGCGGGGCGAGCGGCCGGGTATAACGACACCCGGAACCGGGTCTCCACGCAGTCGATCGGACCTTCGAGGCCAGCCGTGGACATCGACCTCGCGAAGCCCTTCGTGGCGATCGACTTCGAGACGGCGAACCATTCGCCGGCGAGCGCGTGCGCGGTCGCCGCGGTGCGCGTCGAGCGAGGCGAGATCGTGGCGCGCTGGCGGACCCTGATCCGTCCTCCGACGCGGGAGTTCGTGTTCACCTCGATCCACGGCCTCGCGTGGGATGACGTCGCCGGCGCGTCCGACTTCGCGGGGATCTGGCCCGCGCTCGACTCGCTGATCCAGGGCGCCGGTTTCCTCGCCGCGCACAACGCGCCCTTCGACCGAGGGGTGTTGCAGGCTTGCTGCGCGCACCACGGCATCCGCGCCCCTCGGCACCGTTTCGTCTGTACCGTCCAGTTGGCGCGCGCCACCTGGCCCCTCCCTCGCCACCGCCTCCCGGACGTGTGCCGGCACCTGGGGCTGGAGCTCACGCACCACGACCCGCTGTCGGACGCCGAGGCGTGCGCCCGGATCGTGCTCGCCGCGACTCGTGGTGCCTCGATGCGCGCCTAGTGATCGCCCCGGCGGGAGCCGGGCGCTCCGAGGGGGGCGGGAATGGGCGCGGAGCTCGGAGGGACGGCCTCTGGCCGTCCGCAGCGGCGGGAGCCGCGCCCGCCGACGTCTGGTCCCCTCAGTTCAGCAGGTACTCGGGGCACGAGAGGGCCAACTGCATGAGCCCGCACGCTCGCCAGTGTTCCCAGCGGCCGGCGGCGGCGAAGTCGCGCATGGCCTCGCGGGTCTCGGTGGAGACGTCGTAGAGGCCGGCCATCTGGAGGGCGAGGTCGCCGCCGGTGGCGTTGCTGCCTTGCTGCTTGAGGGTGCGGATCGTGGCGCTACGGTCCTGGCTCGCGGTCGCCGCGGTGCCGTCGTCCTCGAAGCACGCCCACGAGATGAAGCTCGACCAGCTCACGAGCTGGCTCGCGTGCAGCCACGCCGCGCCCGACGGCCAGCCGTTCACGTTGGGCGCCTGGAACGGGTACTGGCGCATGTCGTAGAGCTGCCACTGGAGATAGAAGCGCGACAGGTGCTTGAGGCCGAGCACGCGCAGGCTGCCGATCACGAGCTCCATCGGGCTCTTCACCCGGCAGCGGATCGCGGCGTCGGAGAGGAACTCGGGGCGCGTCGCCACGTGCTGGACGAGCGCCTTCAGGTCGCCCTCGGTTCCCCACGCCACGCGCATGTCCTCGAGCGCCTCGGTCGACGGGTCGAAGCCCATCAGCTCGCGGTAGATCCGCCGCGGCACGAAGTAGCCGAACGACGGGTGCGCCTTGATCGCCGCGAGCACCTCCGGGAACTTCGCCGTGCCGCGGTTGGCGCCGAAGATCGTCTTCGAGCCGGAGTCCCAGTTGAACGGGTTGAAGAACGCCTTGTCGCGGTCCCAGTCGTAGTCGTAGCCGGTCAGCGAGCGCGCGATCTCCTTGATGTCCTCTTCCGTGTAGTTGGGCTGGCCGGTCACCGGGTGCCTGGGGCCGAGCGAGAAGAGCTCGCACAGCTCGCGGGCGAGGTTCTCGTTGGCGTGGCCTTTCTCCGAGAACACGTTGCTCAGGTACCACTGCATCGGCCAGCCGGAGGCCACGGTGGAGAGCAGCGAGAAGTAGCTGCCGAGAGCGCCCGAGCGGCACGAGCGCACCCAGGTGTCGAGCTCCTCGTTCTGGCCGCCGTCCGAGTAACCGACCACGAGCAGGCCCATCATCATCCACGCCATCCGCTCCTGGAGCGGGTTCGAGCTGGTCTGCATCAGCTCGAAGAGCCGGTCCATGTAGGCGGCGGGGTCGTCCCAGCCCGAGATCGCCGGCAGCGACCAGTAGCTCGAGCTGGTGAGCGCGCGGCTGGTGAGGTCCTCGATCAGCGCCTGCGGGCCGAGCGAGAGGCCGTACGTCATGTCGGACGGGCTGGGCCCGAAGCCGAGCCGGCGCCACACGTGAGCGACTTGTTCTTCGGTGGAGGCCATGGGGTGTTCCCCTGGGAGAGGGTCGTCGTGACGCGAACAGCGGGCGGGCTGGCGCCCGCCCCTACACGTTCTCGGGGGCCTCGGGCCGCGGAATGGTGCGCTCGCGGAAGCGCTTGAGCAGCGCGCCCGCGGCGACCGGCGCCACGAGCGGCAGCAGCCCGCGCCACGCGGCGCGCACGTCCACGCCGCGCTGAGCAGTGCCGAGCCGTCCGCACACCAGCGTGGGCTGGAACACGCCGAGGTCGGCGAAGTGCGACTTGAGCACGACGTCGTCGACGCCGCTGGTCCCGGCGAGGCGGTTGATGACCGTCGCCCACAGCCGGCGGAAGTCGGTGGTGGGCACGAGCGCGTCCCAGATCCGGTTGGGGCGGTCCTCGCCGCCGGGGTCGAGCGTGGCCGGATCGCCGTAGAGGCCGCCCACCACGCCGCCGCCGATCACGATCGCGAGCCCGCCCTGGCCGTGGTCGACGCCGCCGTTCTCGTTGGCCGTCACCTGCCGCCCGAACTCGGAGGTGATCACCACGAACACGTCGTGCTCGCGCGGGTGGCCGGCGAGCGCCGCGAAGAACTTGGTGAGCGCCTCGTTCAGGTCGGTGAAGCAGGCACCCTGGTTCTCGAGGAGGCCCGAGTGGTGGTCGAAGGTGCTGAACGCGGTGGCGTAGGTCTGGCTCGGGATGCCGGCGCGGATCAGCATCGCCACCTGCAGGAGCTGCTCGGTGATGTACGAGTACTCGCCGTCGTCGATCGACGGGTCGTTGGCGGCGGTCACCTGCGCTGAGACGTCGAAGGTGCTCGAGATGAGCTTCGCGGCCTGCTCGTGGAAGCCGCCGCCCACGTGGGTGGCCATCTTCTCGAGCGCCGCGCGCGCGGCGTCGCTGTCGTACCAGGGCAGCGAGTAGCTGAAGTTCGCGGTGTCGTAGAGCACCAGCGTGGGGCTGGTGGTGCCGACGGCCTCGAGGCGCAGGTCGTAGAGCGACACCGTGGAGAGCGGGTTCCCCGGGTGCATCGCGTCGTTGTAGCGGCCCATCCAGCCGGTGGGCTCGAGCAGCGAGAGGTCCGCCGTCTGCCAGTACTTCATGGCGTTGAAGTGGCTGAAGTCGCCCTTGGTGACCTCGCCGATCCCCTGGATGAACGCGACGTCGCCCTGGCTGTTCCAGCGGTTCGCCAGCCAGCTCAGGTTGGGGTGGAGGCGGTAGTCGGTCAGCCCGCCGAGCGCCAGCGTCTGCGCCGGCGACAGCGCCAGCGGCCCGTGGCCGTAGGTCGTGTCGTAGTACCAGGAGTTGGTGACCGGCACGAGCGTGTTGAGGCCGTCGTTGCCGCCGTCCAGCGTGATCTGCACGCAGATCGGCGAGCCCGCGGGCAGCGGCGAGCGCATGTGCTCGGCGGCCATCGCGGCGCTCAGCCCGCCGCGGCTCATCACGTCGAGGAGGATCGGGCCCGCGGCGGTTCCCACCACCACGCTGCCGGCCGACTTCAGGAACGATCGACGATCGAGGGTCTTCATCGGGGGCTCCTTGCTTTGCCGTCAGTTGAGGAGGAACTCGGGGCAGGAAAGTGCCAACTGCATGAGGCCGCACGCGCGCCAGATCTCCCACGGGCCGGCGTTCGCGTAGTCGCGCAGCGCCTCGCGGGTCTCGGTGGACACGTCGTAGAGGCAGGCGAGCTGGAGGGCGAGGTCGCCGCCGGTGGTGCGGGTGCCCTCCTGGAAGAGCTGGCGCACCGTCGGCGAGCGCTGGGCGGCCGGCACCGAGGCGCCTCCGTCGTCGGAGAAGCACAGGCTGTTGATGGTGCCCGACCACTCCATCACCTGGCCCGCGTAGAGCCACGCGGGGCCGTCGGGCCAGCCGTTCACGTTGGGCGCCTGGAAGGGGTGCTGGCGCATGAGCGTCAGCGACCAGTCGAAGTAGAAGCGGTCGAGGCTCTGGAGGCCGAGCACGCGTACCGCGCCGATGACGAGCTCGAGCGGGCTCTTCACGCGGCTCTTGATCGCGGCGTCGGAGAGGAACTCGGCGCGGTTCGCGATGTGCGAGACCAGCGCCTTGAGGTCGCCGTTCGCTCCCCACGCCGCGGCGAGCTGGTCGAGGGTGGCGGCGCTGGGCTCGAGCCCGGTGAGGATCCGGTAGATCCGCCGCGGCACGTAGTAGCCGAACGACGGGTGCGTACGCACCGCCTCCAGCACCTCGGTGAACTTGGCGGCGCCGCGGTTCACGCCGAACACCGTCTTGTTGCCGGCGTCCCAGTAGTCGGCGTCGAAGAACGCCTGGCCGGTGTTCCAGTCGAAGTCGTAGCCGGTGATCGCGCGCGCGATCTCCTTCACGTCGCCTTCGATGTAGTTCTGGGCGCCGGTCTTGGGGTGCGTGATGCCGAGCGAGAAGAGCTCGCACAGCTCGCGGGCGAGGTTCTCGTTGGGGTGCTCGGCGGTCGAGAACACGTTGCTCAGGTAGAGCTGCATCGGCGTCGACTGGACCACCGACGAGAGCAGCGAGTGATAGCTGCCGAGGCAGCCGCCGCGCAGCCGCTTCACGTGGTCCGCCATCTCGGGGCCGTGCACCGTGTCCGTGTAGGCGACCACGAGCGTGCCCATCATCGACCACGCCATCCGCTCCTGGAGCGGGTTGGAGCTGGTCGCCATGAGCGTCCAGAGCCTGTTCAGGAACGTGACCGACTCCTCCCACGTG